>JAUIJZ010000113.1 GCA_030430715.1 Alphaproteobacteria bacterium | reverse complement strand
CCGGCTGGACTCGCGGGCGCACGGCGTTCTGTTGCTCATCCTGGCGCTGCCGATGTGCATTCCGAACATTCCCGGCATCTCGACGATTTTCGGCGTCCTGATGATCGCGCCCGCGCTCGGCCTTCTGTTCGGTCAGCGTCGGCTCTGGCTGCCGCGGCAAGTGCGGGCCTGGACCTTTAAGCGTGAAGGGTTCGCACGCGCGTTGCGCGTCGCCATCGGCGGCCTGCGGCGCGTGGAATATCTGATCAAGCCGCGCCTAGTCTTCCTGACGCGCTGGCCCGTGACATCGGCGGTCGGCTTTCAAGCGCTGTTGATGGGCCTGGTGCTGATCCTGCCGATTCTAGGCGCCAATTTCTTGCCGGGCGTCACCATGACGCTCACCGCGCTTGCGCTCATGCAGCGCGACGGGCTTCTCATGCTGCTGTCGCTTCCCTTCTCGGTCGGCACGCTGATCTATGTGTACTTGTTCACGAAATACGGCGTCATCGTCGCTTCGATGATCGGCGAATGGACGCAAAACCTGTTTCAAAACTTGTTTTAAGCAGCGCTGCTTTTTAGCAGCTGCGCCCAATCAGCCAGCCGAGCTGCTCGCCATTGCGATCCATCGCCGCTTCGGCGCAGGCGGCTGGTTGCGCGCCCGCACGCTGGAATTCCGGATCGCTTTCGCCTGGGCGCCGATCAAGATCGGACAACGTCTCATAAACGTGAACCTCGCCGGCGGCGCTGGCCACGCATTCGCGCCGCGCACCATCCGATTCTCGCAGCCGCACGCTGACCTCCCCTTCGTCGAGCGCCGCCGCAAACGTGACGCGCACCGGTTGCGCCCGCGCTCGCGCGACGCATGCGTCGATCGCCGGAATGAGTTCAGGCAGAAGCGAAGCCCAGGTGGGGCGCGCGCCCTCATCAATGCCGCGCCGGGCGCAGCCCTGATAGGCGACGCCCTCAAACAGCACATGCGCCGTGTAACCGAGTTCGACGCCGCTCGATGTGCAAGGCTGCTGCATCAACGTGACGGTCAGCGGCCCCGCCACCACGCGCATGCCGCGTTCACGAAAATCACGTTCGCCGGCAACGCCCCCATCCTCGCCTAAGCCGGGACGCATGAATTGTGCATAATCGGAAAGCAGCCGCAGCTCCCAGGCGCCTTCCGCAGCACCCAATGCGTCAATGCCGCCGGAGGCTTGGAACTCCCCCTCATAGAGCGCGCGCTGCTCGGCGCTAGCCGGGCCGCCCAAAGCGGCAAGCTGTTCAGCCGCCATTTCGGCTTCGCGCTCAGCATTGCTCGGCGGACCCATTTCCTGTGGCGCCGAACTCTCCTGCTGGCACGCCCCTAGCGCGGCCGCCAATATAAGTGCGGCGCCCCAGCTTCTGCCGCGGAATGGACCCCGCATGGCTTCCCCCGTAATTGGCAGGACGCTCCGCCACGGAGCCGCCTCGTGTTACTATAACGCCATGCAGCGTGATTCCGGCGCCCCACTGTTTGAGTTTTTCGCGGGGGGCGGGCTGGCGCGGCTCGGACTGGAGCCGGATTTCGCTTGTGTTTTCGCAAATGATATCGATCCCGCCAAGGCGCGCGCCTATCGCACCGCTTTTGACGATGCGCCGATGCATCAAGGCGACATCTGGAAATTGAGCGCCGCCGATCTGCCGGGACAGGCCGCATTGGCCTGGGCCTCGTTCCCATGTCAGGATCTTTCGCTTGCCGGGGCCCGGCGCGGGCTGGCTGCGCCAAGGTCGGGCGCGTTCTGGGGTTTCCACAGCCTGATCGAAAAGCTGGCCTCTGAAAATCGCGCGCCGGACATTCTGGCTCTGGAAAACGTCACCGGCCTGTTGAGTTCGCATGGCGGCGCCGATTTCGCCGCGCTCGTTCACGCGCTCGACGATCTCGGCTACCGGGTCGGTGCGATGGAAATCGACGCCGCGTTGTTCACGCCGCAATCGCGCCAGCGCCTTTTCATCGTCGCCGCGCGCAATGCACCCTCGGCGCTCACCGTTTCCGGTCCCGCCGCCCCCTTCCATACGCCGGCCTTGCGCGCCGTCGTCGCGCGCCTGCCCGATAGCTTGCGCAAGCGCTTTGTGTGGTGGCGTCTGAACGCGCCGCCCAAACGCAATACGCGCCTCGCCGATCTGCTCGATGAGACATCGGAAAACTGGGACGCGCCGGAAAAAACCGAGCGTCTCATCGCGCAAATGAGTCCGCTGCAACGTGCGCGGCTCGATGCGCTGCGCGAAAGCGGGCGGCGCGAAGTCGGCGCTGTGTTTCGCCGCATCCGCATTGAACGCGGCGAACGGGTGCAGCGCGCCGAAGCGCGCTTTGACGGCGTCGCCGGCTGTTTGCGCACGCCCGCCGGCGGCTCCAGCCGTCAAATTCTATTGTTCGTCGAAGGCGACCAGGTGCGTTCCCGTCTGCTCTCTCCACGTGAGGCGGCAAGATTGATGGGCACGCCCGATCATTATCCGCTGCCGGAAGGTCAAACCGCGGCGCTGCACTTGTTCGGCGACGCCGTATGCGTGCCGGTGGTGCGCTGGCTGTCGCAAGAATTGCTTTCCCCGCTTGCGGGCGCGGCGCTAGCGCGCCGCATCGCCTGATGCCGGCGACGCACGACGTTTTCACGCCAGCGAAACGCTCGGCCGTGATGCGCGCGGTGAAGAGCAGCAACACACATCCCGAACGCGCCGTACGTGCCGCCGCGTGCGCCGCCGGCTATGCGCGCCGCTACCGGCTCAACACTTCCAAGCTCCCCGGAAAACCCGACCTCGTCTTTTCCAGCCTACGCAAGGCGGTGTTCGTGCATGGCTGTTTTTGGCACGGCCACGATTGCAAACGCGGTGCGCGCCAACCGAAAAACAATGCCGATTATTGGCGCGGCAAGATTGGCCGCAATCGCAACCGCGACGCGGAAACACTGCGCGCGCTAACAGCCGCGGGTTGGTCGACGCTGGTGGTCTGGGAGTGCGAAACGCGCGACGCGAGCGCGCTGGAAAGAAAGCTCTCGGCGTTTCTTTCGCGCTGATCTTCGCTCTGCCGATCAAGAGCCATCAGACCAGCCAGCGGTTTTGCGCCAATCAGCAGCACCATCGCCATGCGCGACTCCATATTGCGACTGATTATTAATAGCGGAACAAGATGACGTCAAGCGTGGTTGGTCGGAAGCAAAATTTCGCGCGCTTGGCGAATTCCCCCGAAGCGCTGGCGATTTTATAGAAGTGTGCGGTTCCGGCATTATGGACGCCGGGAACGGCTCATGGTGCTTGGGCGTTCATGCGTAGCTCATGCGGGGCGCGCCACAATTTGGTCGGCTGGGGCTTTAGGCCCCTTCAGTGCTTGGAGGGATATATGATCCGCAAACTACTCACCGGCGTTCTCGCCGCTGCTTTTCTCGTTGGTTGTACAACAGTCGACCCCATCACGGGCGAGCGTACCGCGAACCGCACGGCGAACGGCGCCATCATCGGCGCGATCGGCGGCGCTGCGCTCGGCACCTTGGCCGGCGGCGATGATCGCCGCAATGCTCTGATCGGCGCAGGCGTTGGCGCGCTCGCTGGCGGCGCCATCGGCAATTATATGGACCGGACCTATCAGAATCTGCGTGAGCGTCTGGCCGGCAGCGGCGTCGGCGTGACGCGCGTGAACCAATCGCAGATCCTGCTGAACTTCCCCGCCGATCTCACATTCGACCTCAACCGCGATGCGGTGAAGGGGCAATTCGTGCCGACGCTGTCCAATGTTGGCGGCATCCTGCGCGAGTACGAGCAAACCACCGTTGACGTGTACGGCCATGCCGATTGCACAGGCGCAGATGCTTACAACCAAGACCTGTCCGAGCGTCGCGCGATGAACGTCGCGTCGATCCTCGCCCAAGGCGGCGTCATTCGTCAGCGTCTGCTGGTCACGGGCTACGGCGAAAGCCGCCCGATCACGCAGCCGTGCGAAGCAGCGGCCAACCGGCGCGTCGAAGTCTATATCAGCGCTTTCACCGGCTAAGCTGATCGGCGATGCAAAACAAAACGCCGCTGCGCTTCTGGCGCGGCGGCGTTTTTCTATTGGCTTAGGCCCGCTTCGGCTTTACGCGCTTCCGATATTTCGGCGGCGCACCGTTATTCGACCACACTGAATTGCCCTTGCGATCGCGGCGGTCGCCCTCATCGCGGGCGCGTGACGGCGCATGGCCCTGCTTGGCGTGCGCCTTGCCATGAGCATCCGACGCATGATGCTGCTTAGGCGCGTGCTTTCGGTTTTGTTGAGGCCGGCCACGCCCTGCCGGGCCTTTGGGCCGCTGCACACGCTCATCGCGCGACGGCGCGCGTAGGGAGAGGTCCGTCTCCATCACCGGCACGGCTTGCTTGGTCAGCCGTTCAATGTCGCGGAGATAAGCGCGCTCGTCGGGCGCACAAAATGAAATCGCAATACCTGCCTGACCGGCGCGCGCGGTGCGGCCGATGCGGTGCACGTATTGCTCGGGCACGTTCGGCAGATCGTAATTGATGACGTGCGTGATGTTGTCCACATCGATGCCGCGCGCGGCGACTTCAGTGGCGACAAGAACACGCGCTTGCCCCTTTTTGAAAGCATCTAGCGCACGGATACGTTGTCCC
Organism: Alphaproteobacteria bacterium; assembly: GCA_030430715.1. Classification (GTDB taxonomy): domain Bacteria; phylum Pseudomonadota; class Alphaproteobacteria; order Caulobacterales; family Aquidulcibacteraceae; genus Vitreimonas. The sequence goes on along the minus strand of JAUIJZ010000113.1, from coordinate 4,253 downwards.
TGGCTCTTGTTGCCGTGAATGGCCACGGCTTCGAAGCCAGCGCTTTCCAGCTTGCGCTCAACGCGGTCGGCGCCGTGCTTGGTGCGCGCGAAGACGATGCAGCGCTTGATGCTCTTATCCTTCAGCAAAGCATGCAACAGATCCTGCTTCTTCGCCTGATCGACATGGACCACCGCTTGCTCGACGCGTTCGGCGGTCGATGACACCGGCGTCACCGAGATGCGTTCCGGATTGTCGAGGAATTGCGCGGCCAGTTCTTCAATGCTGGGCGGCATGGTGGCCGAGAAGAACAAAGTCTGGCGATGGCGCGGGACGATGTTGGCGATTTTGCGCAGATCGTGGATGAAGCCCATGTCCATCATGTGATCGGCTTCGTCGAGGATCAGGATTTCGACATTGTCCAAGCGCACTGAGCGCTGCGAGACGTGGTCGAGCAAACGGCCTGGCGTCGCGACCAGAATGTCCACGCCGCGATAAAGCGCCTGCTTCTGCTTGAACATCGAGGCGCCGCCGAACACGACCGCGGTGCTGAGGCCGAGAAAGCGGCCATAGGCGCGGAAGCTGTCGCCGATCTGCGCGGCGAGTTCGCGCGTGGGCGCCAACACAAGCGCGCGGCAGGATTTTTCGCCCGCATGCTTGCGGTTGAGGTGAAGGCGGTCGAGCACCGGCAGCGCGAACGCTGCGGTCTTGCCTGTGCCGGTCTGGGCGAGACCAATCAGGTCGCGCCCCTTCTGCACGATCGGAATGGCTTGCACCTGGATCGGTGTGGGCGCGTCATAGCCATCGGCGGCAAGCGCCTTGAGGATCGGCGCGGACACGCCGAGGTCTTTGAACTGAGTCACAATAATCTTTCACCCGCGCGCGAACCGCGGCGGCGTTGTGTTCGGGAACGATGCGACGGCGAAGAAGGGCGGCGAGCCAGCCTTATTTTTGGGGGCTCATAGCCGAACGTCGATGGTGGCGTTCCTAAGGGGACCAGTTTGCTTTTTGAGCCCATCGGCCCGCAAACAGTCGCTGGACGTGCCTATCGTGGAAAAGCATTGAAAAGTCAATAACACGAAGGCGTCAGGCGCTTCCGCCGCGTGTCCGTTTGGCCGATAAGGTTACAAAGATTGGGAGCGAAACATGAATTCACCACGCCGCGTTGTCACCGGGCTCGACGCCCAAGGCCGTTCCTGCATCACAAGCGACAGCCCTGCCGAGATGGTGATCTGGGCGACTGCGGAATCGCCCGCCGACAATAGCGGCGCTGAAGATACGGGCGGCGCCATGCCAAGCTTCCCCGAAGCAGGCACGCTCTTCATGTTCAGCGATTTCCCGCCCGGCCTGGTCGCGCCGATGCACGCAACCAATACCATCGACTACATCGTCATCCTCTCAGGCGAATGCGTCCTCATTACAGAAACAGGCGAGACGGTGCTGAAGGCTGGCGATGTGTTCGTTGATCGCGGCATCCTTCATGGCTGGCGAAATGACGGCAAGGAAACCTGCCGGATTGTCAGCGTTCTATGCGCGGCCAAACCCGTCGGCAAAGGCGCGACCGTCACCGGCTCGATGATGGGCTAAGGCGTCGTGCCTTAAACGCGACCTGCGTTTGTCGGTCCTGCCGGCCACAAAGGGAGCGAATTTAAAGTCCGTTTCTTAGACGAGGCCGAGCCTTTTCTTCTCGGCCTTGTTTAGAACGCGCTTGGCGATCGCGCGTACGCCGTGGCGGTCATAAAGCTCATCCGGCGTCAGATCGGAAAGGCCCGCGGCCAACACGACATCCGGCTCCGTCTTTGAGGCGCGGCCGAGCTTGACCTCCCACCACACATCATCCTTCAGCTTATGGAGTTGGGTTTTGGCGTCGATCACGCGCATGCGGCTGTCACGTTCAGCGGCAATCGCCGCGCGGCGCGCGCGCAAACGCGCCGACCAGCTGCGATAATGCGGATTTTCGCGCAGCAGGCCGGTGCGCGGATGCACGTAATAGCGCCGATAATCTTCTTCCAGCGCGCGCTCGCCGCCCCACTTGCCCGTGGTGACAACCTTGCCCGCCTTCATGCGCGTGTTCGAAGCGACGAAATCGTCGACGTGATCGCGCACATGCTGCTGCACCGTAGAGGTGGGCTTCAGGTGCTCCGAGATTTCCGAGAAGACCTTATTCCACGGTCGCCCAACTTGCTTGCCCAGATAGCGCCGCAGCGGCGCGAGGTTCTCGTTCAAGCTTTTGGTTTTCAGAGGCTTCGTGCGCGTCGGCGTGTGCCCGCCACGGCTCGCGCGCAGCGGTTCGCCGTCGTCGTCCTCGACGGCGCGTAAGCGGCCCGGCCGCTTCTCGCTCGCCCAAGCGCGCCCGAGGCGGGGGCGCTCGACGATGATCTTTGACATGTCCTTACGCATGGGATGGGCGATTTAGGCGCGCGGCACGGCCTCAACAAGTCCCATGACGGGTAATTCCTTGGTGCGGCGAGCAATCGGAGTAAGCTGAAGTGCTCCGAACTAAAATTAGAACAACAGCAGGAGGAAACGATGTTTGCTGGTCCCTTGATGATCATTGGCCTTTGCATCGTCGGCTGGCTAATGATTTGGGCGCGCCCCTATTATGGCTTTGCATTGACCTTTGCCGTCGGCCTGTTCGCGTATATTGTCGGCGTGAACATGTTCTACATGAACACATCGCCCGATATTTTGCGATTGTTCGGCGGATTCTTATTTTTTGCAGCAGCGGTAGCGTTGATTTTTCTTGCGCTTGCCTCAGGCATTGTCGCTCTGCGCAAACGCACGCGATCAAATTAACGCGCCCGGAGCGGCATCTGGGCCGGCGCTCACGCCGGCCCTCTTACGCCCCGGTTTCTATTTCTTGGCGCCGAAGCGGCCGTAGAACGTCTCGTTCTTCGCCGCCATGTCGCGCAGCAATTTGTTGGGCGCGAAGCGCGGCCCGTATTGCTGCGCCATACGGTCGGCTTCCTCGACGAACTTCTTCGTGCCCCAGAACAAATCAATGTAGCTGACGCACCCGCCTGTATACGGCGCAAAGCCCCAGCCCAGGATCGAGCCGACATCCGCGTCACGCGGATCGGTGATCACGCCTTCCTCGAAGCAACGCGCCACTTCCACGCATTGGCGCATCAGCAAACGCTTGGTCAGCTCCTTCTTCAGTTCAGGCGGACATTCCTTGACCTTGGTTTCGACTTGGCTTGTCAGCTCCGGCCAGATGCGCGCCGGTTTGCCGTCCTCGCCATATTCATAGAAGCCCTTGCCGGCCTTGCGCCCGACGCGGCCCTTCTCTTCCACCAGCCAGTGCAGCAATTGCCCGCGCTTGTCGGCGAGCGGATCTTCGCCAGCCGCCTCGGCCAGCTGCTTGCCGACTTTCACCATCGTGTCGAGGCCGACGCTGTCGGAGACTTCAAGCGGGCCCATCGGCATGCCGGACTGACGCCCGACATTTTCGATGATCGCCGGCGCAATGCCTTCGGCCAGCATTTCGATGCCTTCAGCCGTGTAGGTGGCGAAGCAGCGCGAGGTGTAAAAGCCGCGGAAGTCGTTGGCGATGATCGGCGTCTTGCGGATCTTCAGGACGTAGTCGATCGCCTTGGCCTTCGTCTCGTCCGTCGTCTCCTTGCCGATGATGAGCTCAACCAGGCCCATGCGCTCGACCGGCGAGAAGAAGTGGATGCCGATAAAATTCTTCGGCCGCGAGCTGGATTCGGCGAGACCCGTGATCGGCAGCGTCGACGTGTTCGATCCGAACACGGTGTTGTCAGCCAGCAGCGGCTCGGCCTTCTTGATCACTTCGGCCTTGAGGCTCGGATCCTCAAACACCGCTTCGACAATAAGGTCGGCGCCTTTGATGAGCGCATAATCCGTCGTCGGCGTGATGCGGGCGAGCAATTCCTCACCCTTCTCTTTCGTCGTCTTGCCGCGCGAGATGTCCTTATCGACGATGCGCTTGGAATAGGCTTTGCCTTTCTCAGCGCTTTCCTGTTTGACGTCGATCAGCACGGTTTTAGTTCCCGTGGTGCCGACATCGACAAGAATGGTGTGGTCTGGGTCTCGTTGGGTAGCGGCCATCTCGGCGCCGTTCCTGCAGGTGCACGTCGGCCCCTGGAGCCTGCCAATCGGTCTGCTACTGGGGCTCGCCACCGCGTGGGCGACCACCTGGTGGACCCTGCGAAGCGTCCTGCGGCAACCGCCCCGCGGTCTGCTCGCCGGCGTGGTCGACGACCGCTCGCCCAGCGCGACAGGCAAGCCACGGCGCAATTGGCATCTGTCGG
>JAUIJZ010000112.1 GCA_030430715.1 Alphaproteobacteria bacterium | reverse complement strand
GCCTATCTCGCCCCAGGCCGCACCATCATACGCCTGCAGCGAATCAGAATCTTTCACATAGGCGGTAAAACCTTCACGCGGGACAATCTCTTCCCAAATGCCATCGCGGTAATAGGCGAGCGCCGCGTTCGCCATCCCGGCCCATGCAGCGCCGGTCTTTCCTGAAGGCACAATGTACACATCGCCATCCGCGGGCGATGCCGGCTCGGCCGAAATGCTTGCTGAAACAACGGATAGCTGCACCAAAGCATCGAGCCGCAACAGGCTTTCGTTCACGGTGACATGCTTTTGCGCTTGGCCAGCGGCGAGATAAGGCAGCATCAAATTCGTTGTCTGTTCCGACACGTCTGTCTCCACTTTTCAACGCATCGTAGCGCCGCCTTTTTGCTGTAGGATTGGCGCGCGCCTTTGCCGCGAGCGAAAAGCGATTGACAGACAGCGAAGGGGCCAACATCGTCCGCGCCATGAAACGTATTGCTTTTGCCTTCGCCGCTCTTCTTGCAGCCGCCTGCTCGCCCGCAACCGAGGAAGCGCCCACGGGACCTGTGGCGCAAATGGGCTCTACTGACGTCACGCCCGAGCGCGAGCCGCTCAAGGCCAATGCTGATGTGCTCGCACGTGAGCGCTTTGGCGGCGACATCACCCAAGAGACGGTTTTCTTTGGTGATTTCAACAGCGATGGCGTCGAAGACGTGCTCGGCATCTACCAGCTTAACGACGGCGCCGCGCCCGTGGCGATGGTTATGTGGAACGAAGGCGGCCAGCTGTCGCGCCGCCGCGATGTTCGCATCGAGGGTCAAAACCCACGCGAAGCAATGTTCTCGGATGGCCGCGTGCATATGACGGTCGACGTGAACGGTGAGCCGCAGCAAATCGAAATCTTCGCCGACTAAGCCACGCTTATCCTCCGGATAAGATCGTCCTTATTGCGCAAGCTTAAGAGCTTCCTCGGCGGCCAATACGCCGGCCGATTTATTGAGGCCATGCGGGCGCGCGAAATTCTCAGCAAATCGAGCGCGCCCTTGCGCGCGCGCGTCTTGGCCCGCTGACAAGCACTCAACAGCAGTCATGAACGTCGCCAAATCGGGGACAATCTCAAGCGCCCCCGCCGCGCGCAGATGACGAAAATGCACCGCCTCGCTCTGCGTCTCAGCATAACGAGGCAGCAGAACGCTAAAAGTCGGGATGTCAGCGAGCACGGCGTCAATCATCGCCGACGTGTTAACGCCAACCGCGCCCACACAATGGGCAAAAGCCGCGCGCATATCCGCTAGCGCAGCCGCAGTTTCCGGCAAGGCGCCGGCCTTCGGCCAAACGCACACGTCCGGCATGGACGCGTAGATGCCCGCATTGGCCGGATGCGGCCGCACCAAAAGCTGCACAGGACGCGCCCGCGCGAAAAGCGCGGCCTGCATCTCACGTACAAACCAAGTCTCATCCTCGGCAATGTTCCGGGACGATCCAAGATAGAGAAGGAAAGGCGCATTCGGGTCGAGGCCCGCGCGCGCGCAATACGTCTCGCGCCCCTCGATTTCAGCGCTGCGATCGAACCATTTATCGAAGAATGGCGCTCCGACGATTGAAATACGCTCTGGAGGCACGCCATGAATGGCGACCGCATCGTCGCGATGTTGTTCGTTCCAGGCAAGCACACGATCCGGCATGATCTGAATGAGGCCTTTGGTGGAGAGGTTATCCCACGTCAGCACCAAAAGCGCTGTCGGCACGCTCAGCTTGCGCGCCGCCTTCACGTATTCGGTCTCTTCTGAAAAGCGCGCATTCATGGGACTGACGATCAAAACGTCCGGGCGGCGCGCAGCGATAAACGCGACGATGCCGCTATCGCAAGGCGTCGCCGCTTCGGCCAATTGCAGTGCGCCCTCGCCCAATCCGGTGCGCAGCAGCGCTTTGAGCGGCTGCTGTTTGAAGGCCGCGAGCTTGGACGGCAGATAGCGCTCCCACCGGCGCACGTAGAAATCAGTCGTCTCGCGCCGCGCCAGATAGCTGCGATAGGCGCGCAATTCCCGCAAAGCGAAGATCGGATTGCGCCATGCGTCAGCGCGCCGCGTCAGCCAGCCCACCTTCAGCTCCGGGTGAAGCTCTACAAATTTGGCGATGGGCGCGTGCGCAATCGGCGTTTCCAGCTTGCCGCTCCAGCCGCGATCGAGCGCAAGCTCCACTTCGGCGCCGCGCTCCAGCAAAGCTGCGAGCACAGTTTCATAATAAGAGAAGTGCGCCGCCGACCGCCCAACAAACAGCACACGCGGGCGCCGCTGCATCAGACCGGCCCGCCAATCGGCAAACGAAATTCGTCAGCCGCCACGCGCGCATAGCCACACGCAGCAAAGAGCCGCTGCGAGGCGGCGTTTTCCGGCATGACTTGCGCACGGATTTCGCGCTCGCGCACCAAAACGCCAGCCCGCCGAAGCGCGCGCTTTGCCACGCCCCGCCCTTGCGCTTCCGGCGCGACCAGGATGCTGACGCGCGAGACATGTTCGCTCTCACGATCGAAGCGCACCACGCCGGCTGGAACGCCATCAGCCTCCACAATCTCGAACGGCCCCGCCAGCGGATCGGCGAGACGCCGCTCAAGCCAGGCAAAATGCGCCTCCGGCTGTGGCGGATCGGGATTGTTGGAAAACTGACGCACGCCCGGCGCGGATTGCCATTCCAGCATGATCTGGCCGTCCTCGCGGGAAGCAGGGCGCAGTGTGACAACGGGCGCTGGATCGAACAGCGCCTCCACCGCAAGCGTAGCGCGGCGCGCGCCCAACCCGTCACAAATCTGGGCCGCGCGCATGGACACGGCGCGGCGGGCTTGCGCATCGCCCGCCAGCGCGCTCACAGCGTCGTGCAGCGCCGTTTCGCTAAGCTCTCCGGCTTCGCCCAGGGCGACGGCGGCGCCGGCCTCAGCGAGGCCGCGAATGACGATGCGTTGATTGTCGGCGATCTCGATAAGCAAAGCTGGCAGTCCAAGCGCGCAGCGCTCCCATGAGGAGCCGCCACCGGCGCCAATGCCGAGATCGGCCTCGGCCATCGCTTGCGCCATATCGGCGTTCGCCGCCAGCACACGCACGCCAGCGGGCAAATCGGCAAGCGGCGGCGTCGTCCCCATCACCAGATCAATCCGCGCCTCCGGAACGGCCTCGCCCACCACAAGCGCCAAGCGCCGCATCAGCGCCGGGTCCGGCGCGCCGCCGAGCGCAATCAACACGGCCTCCAGCGCCCCGCCAGCTTGGCGGCGCACGAGCGCAGCTTCGCGGGCCGCCGCGAAGCGCGCATCGAGCAATGCGAAACCAGGGCCGACCAAAGCCAACGCGTCAGGCGCGCAGCGCGCATAATCCGCGCGAGTACGGCCAAAAGCCGAATCGAGCAGCGCATCGCAGGCATGGCTGCGGTCCGCCAGATCGTCGATCACGACAATGCGCGCGGCCCACGGCCGCGCCGCACGCTCGAAGGCCGCGTCGAGCCCGTAATGATCCACCACGAGAACGTCGCAGCCATCGGGTGCGCAGGCGTACAAAGCTTCAGGCGTATTTGGATCGGCGGCTTCATGCACCGGCCATCGCAACGGACGCAGCTTCTCTATCAGCGCCCGCGCGCCCGGATTGGTGCAGAAGCGCACCGCCCACCCTTGAACGCCAAGCTCATCCGCGAGCGCGAGACAACGGATCGCGTGCCCTACGCCGATGGCCGCTCCGGCGTCGAAGCGGAAAACGGCGCTCCGGCCCATGCGATCAATCCGTGTCTTTCTCGAACACCCACCAAGTCAGATTGTCCAGACCGGTGAGCGGCTTCCAAGCAAAGCCGTAATCCAGCACCCGCAAGAACGGGAAATGCTCCATGTAGAAGCCTCCGAAATCGCGCTTGAACAGCGCTTCGGTATGGCCGCGATACGGCACTTCTGTCGGCTGCGCCGCGAAATACTCGATCGCCACCACGTAGCGCTTCGAAATGCGCACGAGTTCACGGCAGGAAGCGAGCAGATCGGCCGGCGGCACATGAATCAAAACGCCGCTCGTGAAGGAAAGATCGACCGACTCATCCGGCAAATCGATCTTGTTCAACAACCCGTCTTTGAGATCGCCAGCCGCGACGATGCCATCATCGATCAGACGCTGGCGCGCCTTGCCGTTCGGCTCCAGCGCCAGGAAGCGCGCATCGGTCAGCCGGCGCAGCGCACGCAAATTGAGGCCGATATTGGCGCCGCCCTCGAATATGGTCTTGGGCCGGCGCGCCGCCATCGAACGCATCACCTGCGCCCAATTGGCCGTGAGCGCCGCCAAGTGCGCGTCGGTCACCGCATTGCGATCGACGTAATCGTCGCCAAAATCGTTGCGCCAGAGCGCTTCTTGTTTGCCTTGCTGCTTGGCGTTCATTGCCCCCACCTTAGGTCAAATGCGCATTGACGCCGGCAATCTCCGGCTCACGCTCCAAAATCTCACGTACCTCGGCGAAGCTTGGAAGCTCCGACCGCGCCCGCTCCATGACTTGACGACAGAAGAGCAGGTCTTGCGGATAGTCTAGCGTCCAGCGCCAAGTGGAATAGTCCCCATCGGCGCAGACGACGCCGCCCCTCTTAAAGCCAGCCTGGGCGCGCATGAAGGGGGTGACGTGTTCGCGATCATAATCGCTCACAGCCTCTTTTTGGGTCCGTTCGAGCGCCGCCCGCGAGAACACTTCCGTGTCGAGCCCTTTGGGCCACGAGCGCGGCTCAAGATTGCTGGCATAATCGAGGTTTCCGGACAGGAACTCGCTTAGGACCGCGCCGGATACCTCCCAATCGAGCAAAGGACAATCGGCCGTGATCCGCATCACGACATCGGCGCCGGCCGCCGCCGCCGCGCCGTAATAGCGTTGCAAAACATTGTTCTCTGAACCGCGAAAGACGCGTGCGCCAGCCTGCTCGGCCGCTGTCGCCAACTCGTCATCCTTGTCCAGATCCGGAATGGCGCACCACACCGCATCGATTCCGGCAATGCGTTCGGCGCGGCGCACAACGTGCTCCAAAACAGTGCGGCCCGCCAACTCTTGCAGCACTTTTCCGGGCAGGCGCGACGATCCCATGCGCGCTTGAATGACGACGATGTTCATGAATGACCGCGACAACTTGGCTGCGACATGGCGTAGTTGACCCTCCCTTAAATCCGCGAGTAGAACCCGGCGGGGACGGCGCAGGACTGGCGGTCAACATTTCACGTAATCGCCACGCCGTTTAAAAAGGGGGATCTCCACTTGGCAAGAGAAATAAGTCTGGACGGCAAGTCGGTGTTGATCACCGGCGGCACCGGCTCATTTGGCCAGGCATTCGTGCAGCACGTGCTCGAAACGTCCCGCCCCAACCGCTTGATCGTATTCTCGCGCGACGAAACCAAGCAATGGGAAATGATGGGCCGGTTCTCACCGACCGAATACCCCTGCATGCGCTATTTCATTGGCGATGTCCGTGACGTCGATCGCCTGGAAATGGCGATGAAAGGCGTCGATTACGTCGTTCACGCGGCGGCGCTGAAATACGTTCCCGTGGCCGAGTACAATCCCTTCGAGTGCGTGCGCACCAACATTCACGGCACGGAAAATGTGATCCAGGCCGCGATCCGCGCCAACGTGGAAAAGGTGATGGCGATCTCGACGGACAAAGCCGTCAACCCAATCAATCTCTATGGCGCGACTAAACTTGCGGCCGAGAAACTAATTATCGCCGCCAACAATCTCTCGGGCGAAAACGGCACGCGCTTTGCGGTCGCGCGCTACGGCAATGTCGTGGGATCGCGCGGCAGCGTCGTGCCCTTCTTCGCCAAATTGATCCGCGAAGGCACGACCGAGCTGCCCATCACCGATGAGCGCATGACGCGGTTCTGGATCAAGCTCCAGGAAGGCGTGAAACTTGTCACGACCAGCTTGGAAATGATGCGCGGCGCGGAGATTTTCGTACCAAAACTGCAAGCGACGCGCGTTGTCGACGTCGCCAAGCTGATGGGCCCGAAGCTTAAGCAGAAAATCGTCGGCATTCGCCCAGGCGAAAAGGTGCATGAATGGCTGCTCTCACCGGATGAGCTCCCCAGCACATACGAACTCGAAGACCGCTATGTCGTGCAGCCGCAGCTGACCTTCTGGCACGAGAATTCTTTCCCGGCGCTCGGCGAAAAGCTGATCCAGCCGGACTATTTCTATTCCAGCGAGCGCGAAGATCTGCTGATGCCGTTGGACAACCTGCAAATGCTGATCGATTCCGTCGTCGGCAAAAAATGAGCGGGTTCCTCCCATACGGGCGGCAAGTCATCGAGGACGACGATATCGAGGCGGTCATTGCCGCACTCAAAAGCGATTATCTCACCACTGGGCCGGCAGTAGAGGCATTCGAGCGCACGCTCGCTGAAACTGTCGGCGCCAAGCACGCCATTGTCTGCAATAGCGGCACGGCGGCGCTGCATTTGGCGGCGCTCGCTATGAAACTCGGGCCGGACGATCAGGTGATTGTCCCGACGCTCACCTTTCTCGCCACAGCCAATGCACCGCGCTTCACCGGCGCTGAAATCGTGTTCGCCGATGTCGATCCCGACAGCGGCCTGATGACGCCCGAGACATTTGCACAAGCTTTGGAACGCGCGCCGCGCGCACACGCGGCCTTTCCGGTACACCTCAATGGCCAAGTCTGCGATATGGCGGCGATCAAGCGCCTCGCCGATACGCGGGGCGTCACCCTGGTGGAAGATTCGTGTCATGCCATTGGCGCGGCCTATCCCGATGGCGCGCCAATCGGTTCGTGCCCGAACGCGGCGATGGCGGCGTTCTCGTTTCACCCGGTGAAATCGATCGCTATGGGCGAAGGCGGCGCAATCACCACCAATGACGACAGCCTCGCCGCACTGTGCCGCGCCTATCGCAATCACGGCATGAACCGCGACGCGGCGGCGTTTCAGCCGGAAAGCGCGGACTTTGCCTTCGCCCCTGACGGCGCGCCCAATCCATGGGCCTATGACATGGCCGAGCCTGGCTACAATTACCGCGCGCCGGACATTCTGTGCGCGCTAGGGCTCAGTCAGCTCAAGAAGCTCAAGCGCTTCCTGACGCGCCGCGAAGAGATCGCCGCCCGCTATGATGCGGGACTGGCTTCGTTCGCACCGCTGCTCAAACCCGCCGCGCGCCAGCCCGGCGTGCGCCCCGGCTGGCACCTTTACGTGGCGCTGGTGGACTTTGCCGCGGCCGGCATGCCGCGTGCGGAAGTCATGCAGGCGCTGCGCGCGCGCAATGTCGGCACGCAAGTGCACTACGTTCCGGTGCATCAGCAGCCCTATTACCGGCGCACAACGCCGACGCCCGATCTCACGGGCGCGTCAGCCTATTATGAGCGCGCGCTTTCACTGCCGATCTATCCGGCCATGAGCGATGCGGACGTCGATCATGTGGTCGAGGCTTTGCGCGACGTGCTCGGTCTCAGCAACCAAGCAAAAACCGCTTAAGCCAACTTCTGCAACAGCGCCTGACCGCTCAGCAGATGCATGAATGTCGCGCTGCCCGGCGACAGATCGGCGACAAACGCATCCACGGCTTCCTGTACGCCGGGACACGATGACACCGCATAATCATCAATGATGAACGCGCCGCCCGCAGGCATGCGCGGGTAAAAGTATTCGAGGCAGAACTTCGTTGTCGGATAGACATCGACGTCCAGGTGCAGCAACGCCACACCGCCCGCGATCGACGCGGCCATATCCTCGATCGCGCCAGGCAGGATCGTCACCGCCGCTTCGTCCTTGAGCAAGGCTTGCACGTCCTCCAAGCGCGTACGCTCGCCGAACGAACCGATCTTATGGCGCGCATCCTTGTCTTCCTCGACATGCGCATGGCCGGTGAACGTATCGCAGGAATAAATTTTACCGCTCTTGCCGAAATGGCGTTGCGCCATCGCCAGCAATTTGGTCGAGCCTCCGCGCAAAACGCCGACTTCTACGATCGCGCCGTCCAGCCCGCGCACATTCCGCACCGCTTGCCACAGCGTGTAGAGGCGATCATGGCCAAGCAAAGTGGCGCCTTGATCGATCACTTCGGCTGCGGCGGCCGCAAAATGCCCGTTCCAATCCTCGCGAATGTCGCGCTTTTTCGACGACCCGTTGAGGTAATAATACGGGATTGGCGCGGCGCTGAAGAAGCTTCCGCGCTCATCCTTGTGCAGGCTGTAATAGGTCATGCCTGTCGCGGTTTTGGTTGCGCTTTGCTGGGCCGCGGCGTCGGCGCCGGTATCGAAAGCCGCGCCGCCATCGGCCAAGCGCACGCGCTTCAGCCGCCCCTCGTCATTGTGCGCCAAGCTTGCACTGACACCGCCCGCGACCGCCTGCAGCGCCAGCCTATCGCCGTCAGCACTCAATTCGAACACGTTCCGCGAAGGCGCGGCTGGCGAGTCGAGCACGATCTCCACGCGCTGCAGCCCACCCTCGGGGGACATTTTCAAACGGGTCAATTGCGCGCCGGTGCGTGGCGCGAAGGTCCAAGCGCCCGGCGCAGCCTTGAGTTCAAATCCCAAAGCCGCGTTCTCGGGCACAGGCAGCGTGTCCGGCGCACCACGCATATTAAGCTGCGCTAGCGCTTCACCAGCCCATTTGATCGTCGCTTCGGGCGCGTCACTCATAAGGTCTCATTGTCAGTGCATGGGCCAATGGGATTTTGAGTAAAGCTTGGGCCGGATTTGTCCAGGACCGGACAGCCGCCCCCGCGCCTTGACCGCCCCCAGCAGGCGCCGTCATAACCCCGGCAAGCTGCTATCAAGCAGCGGGGCGGCGCAACATGCGTTGTAGGATTTGATGACGCAGCAACAGGCCTCTTTCTGGCGCGAAGATCGCGTTTTCATTATCGCCGAGGCGGGCTCCAATTGGCGCATGGGCTCGCCCGCGCGCGACATGGAAATGGCGAAAACACTAATCGACGCCGCAGCCGAAGCCGGCGCAGACGTCGTCAAATTCCAGACCTTCCAGCCGCAACTCATTTATGCGCCAGGCGCGGGCGCCAGCGGCTATCTCTCACAATCCGGCATCACCCAAACGATG
>JAUIJZ010000111.1 GCA_030430715.1 Alphaproteobacteria bacterium | reverse complement strand
CACAAGATCACGGCGCGGAACACGGAGTTTTCGAGCTGACGCACGTTGCCCGGCCAGTCGAAGTCCGCGATCATTTGCATCGTCGCCTTGGACGCGCCGCGCACATTGCGGCCTTCCTCGGCGTTGAAGCGCGCGATGAAGCGCTGCACCAGCGCCGGCAAATCTTCCTTGCGCTCGCGCAGCGGCGGCGCTTCGATGGGAAACACGTTGAGGCGGTAGTACAAGTCTTCACGGAACGCGTTGTCCGAGACGAGCTTGGCCAAATCCTTGTTGGTCGCGCTGATGATGCGCACATCGACCTTGACCGGGCGCTTAGCGCCGACCGGATCGACTTCGCCTTCCTGCAGCACGCGCAGCAATTTCACCTGCATGTCGAGCGGCAATTCGCCAACTTCGTCCAGGAACAGCGTGCCGCCATGCGCTTCCACGAACTTGCCGGCATGGTTGTCGGTCGCGCCCGTGAACGAGCCCTTCACGTGCCCGAACAGGATCGATTCCACGAGATTTTCCGGAATGGCGCCGCAATTCACCGTCACGAACGGACGGCCCGCGCGATCGGACGCGCCCTGGATCGCACGCGCCAGCAATTCCTTGCCGACGCCGCTTTCGCCGGTGATCAGCACCGGAATGTTCGACGCCGCCGCGCGCTTGCCCATGCGCACCACCGGCGCCATGACCGGCGCGGATGCGACCATATCGTCGAAACTCATCTGACCGCTGGCGCGCTTTTTCATGCGCCCGACTTCAGTCTTCAGATTGGAAAGCTCAAGCGTGTTGCGGATCGAGACCATGATCCGCTCGGGCGAAGCCGGCTTGACGAAAAAGTCCACGGCGCCAGCCTGCATGGCTTGTACAACTGTGTCGATGCCGCCTGAAGCCGTCAGCACGATGCACGGCAGGTCGGCGCGGCGCAGACGGATTTCCTTCAGCGCTTCCTGACCGCTCATGCCTGGCATGACCAGATCGAGCAGAACCGCATCGATATCGGCATGCTCTTCGACGGCGGAGACCGCCTGCGCGCCGTTTTCCGCGTTCCGCGTGAGAAAGCCATTGCGCTCTACAGCCGCCTGCAACAGGCGGCGCTGCGCCGGATCGTCATCGACGATCAGGATCGTCTTCGCCATTTGAACCCACCAATCGTTCGCTGCGTTTCTCTTTCGGAAACGCTCTTCGTTGGCGGGACCATACCTACGGGAAGTTCAGGTCGCGTTAAAATGGCACACTTAATGGCGATTTTCGTAAGCTCTTCTTCGTCTTATCTAAACGTCGTGTTCACCATGCCCAACCCCGCTTGACCGCCCCTAAAGACCCCGAACGCAATCGCATCACCGCGCGCATTGGGCGTGCGGCGAAGGTTGGCGTCAATGTGACGGGCGCAGCCGCAACGCGCGTTTTCACCGGAGATCAAACCGCGGCCGCGCGCGCCTTCCGCGCCGCGCTCGGGCGCTCGAAAGGTCCATTGATGAAGGTGGCGCAATTGCTCGCCACCGTGCCGGATCTGTTGCCTGAGGCTTATGCCGAGGAATTCCGGAAATTGCAGGCGCACGCGCCGCCGATGGGTTGGCCGTTCGTGCAAAGGCGCATGCGCGCCGAACTCGGTGAAGATTGGCAAGGCAAGTTCGCCAGCTTCGAACGTGAGGCGGCGGCGGCGGCTTCGCTCGGACAGGTGCACCGCGCCGCCGCGCATGATGGCCGCGCCCTCGCCTGCAAACTGCAATATCCGGAAATGGCCAGTGCGGTCGAAAGCGATCTCGGCCAGCTCAAAACACTGCTCGGGCTGTTCAAGAGCATGGACGGCTCGATCGATTCCACCGAGGCGGTCGAAGAGGTCGGCGCGCGGCTGCGCGAGGAATTGGATTATGCGCGCGAACTGAAGCACATGCGCTTGTTCGCGCTGATGCTGGAAGGCGATGCGCGCATCAAGACCCCCGAACCGATCGAAGATTTATCGACGCGCCGCCTGCTCACCATGACCTGGCTCGATGGCAGCGGACTGATGTCTTGGCTAGAAGCGCCGCAGGAAACGCGCAACCGCATCGCCGAGCTTCTCTTGAAAGCCTGGTGGGGGCCGATGACGCAATATGGCGTCATTCATGGCGACCCTCATCTCGGCAATTATGCGCTCACCGAAAATGCCGAGCGCCTGCACCTCCTGGATTTCGGCTGCGTGCGCATCTTCCCGCCGCGTTTTCTCGATGGCGTGGTTGGATTGTATCACGGCCTGAAGGCCGACGATGCCGATCAAATCGCGCACGCGTACGAAGTCTGGGGTTTCAAGAATCTCAATGCCGAATTGATCGAGGCGCTGACTATGTGGGCGCGCTTCATCTACGGCCCGCTGCTCGACGACCGCGTTCGCACCATCGCCGACGATGTGCCGCCTTCCATGTATGGGCGGCGTGAAGCGATGGAGGTGCGCAAGCGCCTTAAAAATCTTGGGCCGGTGCTGGTGCCGCGCGAATTCGTATTCATGGACCGCGCCGCGATCGGCCTCGGCGCCGCATTCCTGCATCTGCGCGCTGAGCTGAATTTTGGCGCCATGTTCGCTGAGAGTGTCGAAGGCTTTTCAACACAAGCTCTGGCGGCGCGCCAAAGTGAAGCCTTGGCGCAGGTCGGCCTCTAACCGCCCAACACCACGAACACGCCCTGCTGCGCCATCAGCGCCGACACGAGCGCGCCTTGCGCCGCCATGCGGTAAAGTGCGCGGCCTTCCCCGCTCCAGCATGAAGCGAACAGCACAAGAGCAGTCAGCGCCAGCGCCGGCGCGGACCAGAACGCCAGCGGCGAGAGCGGGATCATCAGAGCCGTCATCGGCCAAGCCAGAACCGCCGCCGCATGCAGCCCGCACGCGGTTGCGCAGCCCACGGCTTGGCTCTGCAGAGCCGTGCTCATAGTCTTGCCAGTCAGGTAAAGGTCGAGGGCCAGCAAAGGCATGGCGATCATCGCCAGCAGCCACACATCAAACCGCCCGCTCGTCAGGGTGATGAAGAAGCCCGCCAGCGCGCCCAGAGCGATGCCGCCAGCCAACACGACAAGCCTTTGATCACGCCGCCATATCTCCTCGGAGGCGATATTCTCCAGCGCTTGGGTTGCCATCGCCACGCGGGGCGCACCATCGAAAGCCATATCCATCAATCCTCATGCCCACCGTGGAAGCAACGGCCACAAGGGCGCCTTGTTCCCGCCGCATTCGAGAATTGCCGCTTCCGCCTTGCGGCGGCTGCGGGTTTCGGCTATCTGCCCCGCTTCGCTTTTCCGCCGAGGCGCTCCGCGCCTGGGCCCACCAGGATTTGAGGCCATGAAAGCCGAAGGCCATCCGAACTATCACTTCATCGAAGTCCAAATGACGGACGGGACCAAGTTCAAGACCCGCTCCACCTATGGCCAGGACGGCGCCACGCTGGCGCTCGACATCGATCCGAAGTCGCACCCGGCCTGGACCGGCGGCAACCAGCAGCTGATGGATCGCGGCGGCCGCGTCTCGCGCTTCAACGACAAGTTCGGCGGGTTCATGAAGAAGAAGTGAGCCCTGCTCACCGCTATGAGTTCAAAGGCGCCGGATCGCTCCGGCGCCTTTTTGTTTGCCCCGGCTGAGCGAGGGCTCTCAGCATTGCGCAAGCCGTTCGTCCTGTTTAGGCCGGTTTGGTCACTGAAATTGATCCCAGAAGAGAACCGCCATGGACCTGCCTGAAGTCTCCGCCAAACCGCTCAGCGAACTCATGTCGTTGAAAGGCCGCAGCGCCGTTGTCACCGGCGCAGCCTGGGGCCTCGGCAAAGCCACGGCGCGACGCTTAGCGGAGGCCGGCGCCTCGGTTCTGATCGGCGACATCGACGTTGAGAAAGCAAAAGAAACCGCCGCGGAGATCAGCAGCGCTTATGGCGTGAAGGTGATCGCGGTGAAGATGGACGTCACCAATAGCGCCGAGATCATCGCCGGCGCCGATTTGGCCGTGAAGGAATTTGGCGGCATCGACGTCTGGGTCAACAATGCCGGCATCCCACTTTACACTTCGATCCTCGACCTTGCCGACGAGGATTGGGACCGCGTGATGGCGATCAATCTGCGCGGTCTCTTCGTCGGCTCGCGCGAGGCAGCCAAACGCATGATCGCCGGAAACAAGGGCGGCGTGATCGTGAACATTGCCTCGCTGGCGGGCTTCCAAGGCGTCAGCCCCGGCCAGGCCGCTTATGTCACCTCAAAGCACGGCGTGCGCGGCGCGACGCGTCAGATGGCGTTGGAGCTGGCGCCGCAAGGCATCCGCGTGCTTGCCGTGGCCCCAGGCTATTGTGAAACCGAGCACACCGCGCATCTCTCCAAGATGCCGGCCGAGCAATTGGCGCAAATTCCGATTCCGGGCATTGGCGGGAGCCGGCTGGGCCGCGTCGGCGTCACCGACGACATCGCCCGCGTGGTGCTGTTCTGCGCGTCGGATATGTCGATCTTCATGAGCGGGAACACCCTGCTCGTCGACGGCGCGACCAGCGCCTAAAGCTGACGCGGCGCTAGCGACCGAACGCGGCGCTCAGCCTTGCAAGCTGATCGCTGACCGGGTTCGCCGGCGCCGCTTCGCCGCCATCATACATGCTCTCATCCAAGCGCCGCACGCGTTCATAGATCGCCGCGCCGCGCACGATCAGCACTTTGAGCGCCTCGGGCAGTTCGTCGGCGCCTTGATAGGCCGCCGTCGCCTGTGGCTCGCGCGCGATCAGCCGGTATTTCTCGCCCGCCGCTTCCTGCAGCGGGATCTCGCCGTCGCGCACCGCACGCTGCACCAAGAGCCAGGACGCCACCTGCATCAGCCGCGTCGTGAGCTGCATGCTTTCACCGGCATAAGCCAGCGCGGCAGCGCGCGACAGCCGCTTGGACATGGCGCGTCCGGGGCCGTCGAGATAGGCGGCCGTCTCGTCAACGAGCCCCATCCCTTCCTTGAAAGTGCGCTCGAAAACTTCCGAGCGGGCGAAATCCATCGCCCGCTGGGCGTCGAAACCACCCTGTTTTGGCGAAGCTTGCATCGTATCAGTCATCGTGCCGTCCGGCTCGCAAGAGGCGGGCCGTTGCCCATAACAAGTTAAGAGGGCCCAGCCCCGAATACAGATTCAGCCGCCGCGCGCTGCGCCCGCTTGGAGGCGATCGCCTGCTCGCAGGCTACGATCTGAGCCTTAAGCTGCTCAATACGACCTTCCAATTCCTCGACCGAAGCGTTTTCCAGCTGCGCTTCGAACGAGACCACCTTCTTGGCCGGCGCAGCAAAAGGATCGTCATCGAACATGGCCTGACCTCCGCTTCTGAGCTTAACTCAAATCCCCGCCCGCTTTAAGCACGCGGCGGCTGAATAGAGGTCCGCATGCGTAAAATCGTTCATGGCGCCGACACGCCGCTCCATATTGCCGTCGTCGCCCGCCCGGAACCCGGGCCCAATGAGATTTTGATCCATGTCGCGGCGGCTGGCGTTAACCGCCCCGATCTCGTGCAGCGCGCCGGCTTCTACCCGCCTCCGCCCGGCGCGCCCGAAACCCTGGGTCTTGAGGCCGCCGGCGAAATCGCCGCCATCGGCCCCGGCGTCACACGGTGGAAGGTCGGCGATCACGTCACTGCGCTGCTGGCTGGCGGCGGTTATGCCGAATACGCCATCGCGCACGAGGATTCCGCCCTGCCGATCCCGCGCGGGCTCAATATGGTTGAAGCCGCCGCGCTGCCGGAAACCGTGTTTACCGTGTGGGCCAACATCTTCGAGGCGGGCGCCCTGCAGCCGGGCGAGACGCTGCTTGTACATGGCGGCGCCTCCGGCATCGGCACCACCGCGATCCAAATGGCGCGCACCTATGGCGCACATGTCTTCGCCACCGCGGGCGACGCCGATAAGTGCGCGCTGTGCGAAAAGCTCGGCGCCGAGCGCGCAATCAATTACCGCGAGGAGGATTTCGAGAAAGTGCTGCGCGCCGCCGGCGGCGCCGACGTCATCCTCGACATGGTCGGCGGCCCCTATATCCAAAAGAACATCAACCTGCTGAAGGATTTCGGGCGTTTGGTGATGATCGCCTTCCTGCAAGGCCCCAAAGCCGATCTCAACCTTAACCGCGTGATGATGAAACGCCTCACCATCACCGGCTCGACGCTGCGCTCCCGCCCGGTGAAGGAAAAGGGCCGCATCGCGCGCGAAGTCGAACAGCACGTCTGGCCCTGGATCGAAGCCGGCCAAGTGAAGCCGGTCATCGACTGCACCTTTCCGCTCTCCGACGCCGAAGGCGCGCACGCGCGCATGCAATCTGGCGCGCATGCCGGCAAGATCATGCTGATGGCGGACGGCTAGGCGCGGACGCTAGAGGTCTAGCCATCTTCATGCCCGCGCGGCCATGAAGGGCGCAGGCAAGCTAGCTATCGGCGCCGCGAAAAACTAAGCGCGGTAGTTTAGACGTTGGCGAAGGGCTTGGATGATTATGCAA
Organism: Alphaproteobacteria bacterium; assembly: GCA_030430715.1. Classification (GTDB taxonomy): domain Bacteria; phylum Pseudomonadota; class Alphaproteobacteria; order Caulobacterales; family Aquidulcibacteraceae; genus Vitreimonas. The sequence goes on along the minus strand of JAUIJZ010000111.1, from coordinate 2,604 downwards.
GAAGAGTTCGAGAAGCACGATTTCTTCCGCAGCAATTATTACGTGGACGACCCCTACGCCTATTTCGACTATCTGCGGGCAAAGGCGCCGATCTATCGTGAGCCGCACCATGGCGTCTTCATGGTGACGGGCTACGACGAAGCGCTCGAAATCTACAACGACCCCGATCGCTTTTCGTCCTGCATGTCCACGACGGGCCCGTTCGCCGGCAATCCCATTCCGCTTGAGGGCCGCGAGAACGACGACATCTCCGGCCTGATCGAAGAATACCGCGATCAAACCGTGTTCAGCGATCAGATCACGACGATGGATCCGCCCAAACACTCCGATCACCGCTCCTTGCTGATGGCGCTGATCACGCCCAAGCGGCTCAAGGAAAACGAAGACTTCATGTGGAAGCTGGCCGATCAGCAGATCGACACTTTCATATCGCGCGGCAAATGCGAATGGATGGACGATTTCGCCCAGCCCTTCGCGGTGCTTGTGGTTTCCGATCTGCTCGGCGTGCCCGAAGAAGATCGCGTCAAATTCCGCAAGCAATTGATCCGCAACGAGCAGGAGCAAGGCGGCGCTGTTGTCGGCGGCACGGCCGGACAGGAGGCGCAGCATTCGCCGCTGGAATTCTTGTACGGCGCCTTCTCCGCCTATATCGAAGACCGCCGCCGCAATCCCAAGGCCGACGTCCTCACCGGACTGGCCAACGCCAAGTTTCTCGACAAGTCCACGCCCACGCCGCTCGATGTCGCGCGCATCGCGGCAAACTTGTTCAGCGCCGGCCAGGAAACCACCGTGCGCTTGTTGAGCCACGCCTTCCAAGTGGTCGGCGAACGCCCCGACCTGCAAAAGCGTCTGCGCGAGGATCGCAGCCTCATCCCCAATTTCGTCGAGGAAAGCCTGCGCATCGAAGGCCCGGTGAAAGGCGATTTCCGTCTGGCGAAAAAGCCGACGCAGGTGGGCGGCGTCGATATCCCCGCCGGCGCCTTTCTTTATGTCGCCAACAGCGCCGCCAACCGCGACCCGCGCACCTTCTCCAATCCGGGTGAATTCCAACTCGACCGCGACAACGCCCGCTTGAACGTCTCGTTTGGCCGTGGCCGCCATGCTTGTCCGGGCGCGCCCTTGGCGCGCGCCGAGGCGGTCGTCAGCCTCAACCGCATGTTCGACCGCACCAGCGACATTCGCATCGATGAAAAGGTGCACGGTCCGCCGGGCGCGCGGCGTTACAGCTATCTGCCCACCTTCATCCTGCGCGGCTTGACCCACCTCAATCTTGAGTTCGATCCCCGATGAAGGTGCGTGTCGACGCAAGCATCTGCGCCGGTTTCGGCGTCTGCTTGGGGCTGAGCCCCGAAGTGTTCGAACTGCACGAGGACGGTTACGCCCTCGTGCGCATCGCCGAGCCGCCGAAGGAGCTTGAGGCCGTGGTGCGCCAAGCCGCCAATCAATGCCCGTCCGGCGCGATCTCCATCAGCGAAGATGCGTAAGCTCTAGAAACATCGGCGCGCGCGCGATGGCGGGGACCTAGCCTGCTTTTCGCCGGAAGCAGCCACTAACTCGAGTTGGAACTATTCTGCTGCGCGCCTCTCCAGCTCCTGCTCCGAAGGGCAAATGAACGTTAGGACGTAGCTATTCGCCGGACATCGGCATCCCGATCACCGAGCTTGCGCGCGGATGGTCTCCAAATCGGCTCGCATCGCACCAGCAAAACGGGGGCCGGTGAGCAAGTCGGTCTCTGATTTCTCAACGCCTCCGATGAACACCTCCAAGGCAGGAATAAATCGCGCCGATCTGCCGCCAAAGGCTGCCAATGCATGCGGAACGACTAGGCTTACGTTTGGGTCTTGAAGTAGCGCTGCAATGTCCTCGAGGGTTGCCTCGGCGACTTCGTTGAGCCGTCCGTCGGCGGCAATCGTTTGAACGGCCTCGAGCATTCGAAACCCAAGGACATGCCTGTTCCCGGGATCAGGCTCCGCTTTGATCGCCTCAATGATAGCAGGCAGACTTTGTAAAACTCTGGGCTGAGACGACGCGTTTCCTGTCGAAGCGAGCAGCGTCCCGAAGCAGGCGGCTTCTAGGAAGGTCCGTCGGGCAATCAGATGCATGACAGGGCTCGTTCAGCGACCCTCTGATCTTATCGCGGAGTCGCGGGATCGGCTATGTCCGCTTTGGGCCAAGAGCAGACCCCTCGTCATTCCGGTCGCGCGCGTTTGCGCGCGGGCCGGAACCCAGGGGCAAAGCACGGCGTTTCCCCCCCTGGGGCTCATCGCTTCCACGCACCCTCTCCCCCGCGAGGGGGAGAGGGCAGGGTGAGGGGGTGGTTGTCAGAGCATGCGTGGCGCGTGCTGCCAACGCCCACCCTCATCCGGTCGCTTCGCGGCCACCTTCTCCCGCCCATGAGCGAGAAGGAAAAACGCGGATAAGCGTAAGCATATCCCACACGCCGCCCGTTGAAATCCGCACAAAACCGAGCCGCCGCGCCCAATCAATCCGACCGCCTAAATCCGCGCCGCATACTTGCCGCGCATCATGCGTCCCGCTCCTACTCTCCTTTCTCCGCTTCGCCGCGACAGGTACGTCACCTGGGCGCGTTTGATGCTGCTTTGG
>JAUIJZ010000110.1 GCA_030430715.1 Alphaproteobacteria bacterium | reverse complement strand
TGGAGTCGAAACCGCACCGTCCTGAGCGTCAAGTCGGCTGTGGTCCTCGCATGCTTGCGCATGCAATTGGCCAGGTACCGCCGAAGCTTAGGTCCACCCTGCATTACCGGTTCCATGTGCAGGCTCACCGACGAACCTGGACCTCGTGGTTTGCATCCCCACCGAGCAGATTTTCAAAGTGTTGCGACTTTCGCCGCTTCACTCACCACACCAACCGTTTGCCGCACATCCCAAAGTTATCGGACGTCTTCGAAATCTCCCGTGTGCGGCAGGTGGATGATAGGCGCGGGCTGAAGCCGGTCGAATAGATTTTGTACAAGCGCGCGCTTTATCCATTCCCGGACAGGGACAGAGCAAGCGTTCCTGGGCCTGCAAACATCGGGCGCTGCAAGCATTTCTTGCGTCTGCTGGTATGGGCCCCGGACTGCGTCGCTCCGCGCGCATCCGGGAATAGGTGGAGGATAGAGCGCGATCTATCCGCGCAACTTGTACCGCCGGCTCGAGGCCGGCGGTACAGCGCCTAAATCAATGACACGCGGCGTTTGCCGCCTGCGGCAACGCAAAGAATGTGATCGTCGCCGGCTGAAGCAGCGCCGCTCCCGCACGGATTTCGGCCGCCGCCAGATCGGGGAGTTCGTCGTCAGCCATTGTCAGCACGTCGCCATTCAGCCTCACGTGGACGCTTTCCAGATCATCGGCGCTCAAGGTGTAACGCTGCGCGCCGACCGGCAAACGAATGGACGCAGAGTTGGCTTGATCCAGGTTGATAGCGATCAGCGCCACGCCGCCTGCTTCGCCGCGCAAGCAATGCGCATAGAGGTGCAGGCCCGGCTGCCAAGCGCCGGCGTCGAGCACCGTCGTACCCATGAGCCGGCGCCACAGCACGGCAGCCCAATAGCTCGGGCGCGGCTCCAAGGTCCGGTCGTCAATTAGCGCGTAATCGCTCGCCGCCAGCGTATTGTGAAAGAACGCCGCGGCGCCAAGCTTGGCCAAGCGCCCCGCATTGTCGACATAGCGAAACGTATCCACGAAGGTCGCGGCCCACGGATCGCCGCCGCAAGATGCTTCGCCAATTTCGGTCACCCAGATCGGCGCGTCCGGGGTGAAGCGATCGCGCAGCGCGGCATAATGATTATGCACGCGCTCGGTTACACCGAGCCATTCCTCGGTCAGTCCGTCAGCAGCAATCACATCGGATTGCCGGCACCGGCGCGACGTGGATGTGTACACGTGGTAGGAGAACACATCGAAACGCGTGCGCGGCTCCGCGCTCAGCAGGTTCTCCGTATCCAGAGGCGGCACAAACCTTCTTGGCAGATAATCGCCCGTCTCATTGGCCGCGGATGGTCCGACCAACAGAGTTCCTGGCGCTTCCTGTTCGATAAGATTACTGAGGGCCACATTGTCCTGTGCGAAATCCGCCGCGTCATAGCCCGGCGGCAGACGCGAACCCGGGCCAAGCGTCGGTTCATTCAAGGTTTCAATCGCCGCGATATTCCCGCCAAGAGAACGGGTGTAGCGGATCAACCGGCGCGCTCGATCAGGCGACCAAACGCCATCTGTATCGCGCGCGGCGGCATCGGCAGCGAAAGATGTGACGATCTCAGCATCCACCACGTCGGCGAAATGCACCACGCCTGCCCATTGTTCGCGCATGAGCACGCCATCGGTCGGAGCCGTGGCGGGCGGCGCACGATCGTCATCCTGAAAATAGGTGCCGTTCGCCCATGTGCCGCTGAGGCGCATGTAAGCGGGACCCAAAGCACGCGCCAAATTCTGTAAGCGGACCTCTCCGCGTAGATCGAGCGGCGTCCGTGCTTGATAGCGGTCCGCGGGCACGGAACCATCGGCGTTGTAGGGCGCCCAGAAGCGCGCACCGACCACTTCCGCCATCTCAACATTGTACGATTGGAAGCGTTCGTCCACGACGCCAATCGCCGGAAACTGCCCGGGCTGAAGCGCAACCGATTGCTCGTCGCTCGTGCTGACGCAACCGAAGCAGAACGACGCCAGCGCTATCGCGGCTCCTTTTGCCATGCCCGAAACCCGCATCGCGCAACGCCCCTACCCAACTCTGTTGAACTGGTCATACCAGATTGGCGCGATACTTTGTCAACCGCACCCGCTGGCGAGCCTAGCCATCAGGGGATCCCCTCGACTTGACGCGGCGCGTCGGCGGCGCGCTCAGCGGATCTTCCGGCCAGGGGTGCTTGGGGTAGCGGCCACGCATCTCGGACCGCACCGCCGCATACGAACCGCGCCAGAAGCCGGGCAAATCTTTCGTCGTTTGCACCGGGCGATGCGCAGGCGAAAGCAGGCGCAATGTGAGCGGTGTGCGTCCGCCTGCGACGCTGGGATGACGGTCCATCCCGAACATTTCCTGCAATCGCACATCGAGCGCCGGCCCGCCAGCGGCGCCATAGTCTATCGTCAGCGCTGAACCTGCGGGCGTTTCGAACTTTGCCGGCGCCTGCTCGTCGAGGCGGCGGCGCACATCGTAGGGCAGCGCATTCAGCAGCGACGCAGCGACATTCGCGTCGCCGAGCCGCGATACGCTTTCGAGCGCGGGCTTGAGCCAGTCTTCGGCGCTCTCAAGCAAAGCGTCATCGGTCCAATCAGGCCAGGGGTCGCCCTCCAAGTCTCGCATGAATGCAACGCGCGCCCGCGCCTGCATTGCCGCATCATCCCAATCCAGAACCTCGAGGCCCTGCTCGCGTACACCTTCGAGCAGCGCTTCGGCCATGTCCGCGCGATCCAAGCGCTCAAGCGGCGCTTCGGACATGACGATGCGACCAAGCCTGCGAATGCGCCGGGCACGGAGAGCGCCCGTGCCGCGATCCACGTTGGCGGCGACGTGCGTTTCGATGCGATCTGCGAAAAGGCGCTCAATCGTGTTTTCTTCAATTGGCGCGGCAGCGATCACGCGCGCGCTATCCGCCGCTCCGGTGGCGTCGGCAATCACGAGAAAGGGCTCGCGCGCCAACGCATCGTCTTCAAACACGCCAGCCGCACGTCCATTGGCCATCAGGAAGGTGATTTGGTGTTGGCCCGGCCGCGCGCCGCGCTTTTTCGCGACACGATCCGGGAAACCGCGCGCGAGCACCTCGCCAGTGCGCGCTGTATCGACGTGCGTTTCCTCGATACCTGCAATGCGTCCGGCCAAGCGCCGCGCCGCGCGCGCGCGTTCGGAGCGATCGCGCAAAAGCGCTTCAACGCGATGAGAAAGATCGGCGAGGCGCCCGCCCAAGCCCTGCTCAGTCAGCAATACCGCCATCAGCCCCGCCAAATAGCGATCTCCAGGCGGCGCGGCCGCCACCATTTGCGCGAGGCGCGGCGGCAGCGGCATACGCGCCAGCATCCCGCCGTGCGGCGTCATGCGTCCGTCGCCATCGAGCGCGCCGACTTCGCGCAACAGCTTGGTCGCTTCAATCCATGCCGGCGTAGGCGGCGGATCGAGCCATGCGAGCGCGGCAGGATCGCTCACACCCCAGGCGGCAAGATCGAGCGCTAAGCCGGACAGATCCGCGTCGAGCATTTCCGGGCGGTCGAAAGCGGGCAAAGCACGCGTCTCGCCCTCGCTCCAAAGGCGGATGCATACGCCCGGCTCCAGCCGGCCCGCGCGCCCAGCCCGCTGCGCAATCGCCGCTTGGCTGGCGCGCACGGTTTCCAAGCGCGACAGCCCAAGTGCGGGCTCGAAACTCGCACGCCGCGACAGGCCCGCATCGATGACGACGCGCACGCCCTCAATCGTCAGACTAGTTTCGGCGATCGACGTGGCGAGCACCACTTTGCGCCGTCCAGAGGGCGAAGGCGCAATCGCGGAATCCTGTTCGGCGGGTCCCATCGCGCCATAGAGCGGGCGAATATCGACGCTGGGATCGCGCACATCGGCGCGAAGACGCTCGGCGGTGCGTTCGATCTCACGCGCGCCCGGCAGGAAGACGAGCATGTCGCCGCTCTCGCTGCCCAGCGCGGCGCGCACGGCGGCGGCCGCCTCCTGTTCAAGCGGCGCGCGCGAGTCGCGCGGCCGATAGCGTATCGAGACAGGAAAGACGCGGCCCTCGCTGACGATAACCGGCGCATCGTTCAACAGCGCCGACACGCGCGCTGCATCCAGGGTTGCCGACATAACGAGCAGGCGCAGATCCGGACGCAAACCGCTTTGCGCGTCTCGCGCCAGGGCAAACCCCAGATCGCCGTCAAGGCTGCGCTCATGAAACTCGTCGAACAGGATTGCGGCGACGCCGTTCAGCTCTGGATCGTCAAGGATCATGCGCGTGAACACGCCCTCGGTGACGACCTCGATCCGGGTCCTGGCGCTGACCTTGGAATCGAGACGCACGCGATAGCCGATTGTATCGCCGACCCGCTCGCCGCGTTCGGCCGCCATGCGCGCGGCGGCGGCGCGGGCCGCGATGCGCCGCGGCGAAAGCAATACAATCTTGCCCTGATTTGCCCAGGTCGCATCGAGCAAGGCGGGCGGGGCGCGCGTTGTCTTGCCCGCGCCCGGCGGCGCAACGAGCACGGCCTCGCTGCGCTGCTCGAGCGTGGTGCGCAAATTGGTGAGAACAGCGTCGACCGGAAGCATCCACACCGCCATAGCGCGCGCCGGTTTCGATGTCTCGCCGCATTGGCGTTTGCCATGAGCCCCAGTATGCTCAGCCAGATAGGGGCAAGCTATGCGAAGCGTTATCCTTGGAATGTTGATTGCGTGCAGCTTGGTCGCCGCCTGCGCGGGGCGCACCGACGATACGCGCCGCGGCGTAACGAACGCCGCGCTATCGCCATTGCGCGATGTAGGCCTGATGCGGCCGGAAATCCCACTCGCCCTGCGTGGACTCGAATACCCCTACGCAACTGATTCAATCGTAGAGGGCTGCGCGGCGGTACAAACTGAAATCGACACGCTCAACCGTGTGCTCGGCCCAGAAAGCTACCAGCCGGGGCCGAACCGAAATGTCTGGGATCGAAGCGGTGACTTTATCCAGGATCAGACTATCGAGGCGGTCGAAGACACCGCGACTGATCTCATCCCATTCCGCTCTTGGATACGGCGCATTTCCGGCGCCAGCCGCGCCGAGCGCGATGCGTTGCGCGCGGTGGCGAACGGCCAGCAACGCCGCACCTTCCTGCGCGGCTATGGCGAGTCGCTGGGCTGCGCCGACATGATCCCGCCGCCGCCTCCGGAGATCGAAGAACAGCGCCGCTCGATCACGCAGCGTCTGGGCTTCTAGCTTAAATTCGCTTTGAAGGTTTCGCGGAACACGGCGAAGCGCTGCGCGGCGATCGCCGCGCGCATGCGCGCCATCAGCGATTGGTAGTAAGCGATATTGTGCCAGGAGAGCAGCGTCTGGCCGAGCAGCTCGCCCGCCTTGAACAGATGATGCAGATACGCCTTTGAGTAATCGCGGCTCGCCGGGCAATCGATCGTTTCATCAAGCGGCGCGGTATCTTCAGCAAAGCGCGCATTGGTGATGTTGAGCGGGCCCGCATCAGTCCAGGCTTGGCCGTGGCGGCCCGCGCGCGTCGGCAAGACGCAATCGAACATATCGACGCCCCGCGCGACACTTTCGACAATGTCGAGCGGCTTGCCCACGCCCATCAGATAGCGCGGACGATCCTGAGGCAGCAGCGGCGTGGTGATGTCGAGCGTCGCCAGCATATCGGCCTGGCCTTCACCCACGGCGAGCCCGCCAATCGCATAGCCGTCAAAGCCTTCGCTCACGAGCGCCGAGGCAGACGCGGCGCGCAGTTCAGGATCGACCCCGCCCTGCACGATGGCGAAGAGATTCTGACTCTCGCGGGCGCCGAAGGCGCGTTTGCAACGCGCAGCCCAATCGAGCGAAAGCTCCATCGCCTTTTGAACATCCGCGCGCGGCGCGGGCAAAGCCGGGCATTCATCGAGCTGCATGATAATGTCCGAGCCGATCTGATCGGCTTGCAGTTCGATGGCGCGTTCGGGCGTGAGGCGATGCTCGCTGCCATCAATGTGGCTGCGGAAGGTCACGCCATGCGCATCGAGTTTGCGCAACTTGGAGAGCGACATCACCTGAAAGCCGCCGCTATCGGTGAGGATCGGCCCATCCCAGCGCATGAAATGATGCAGGCCGCCGAGCCGCTGCATGCGCTCGCCGCCAGGGCGCAGCATTAGGTGGTACGTGTTGCCGAGAATGATGTCGGCGCCCGTGCTGCGCACCTGATCCACGGTCATCGCCTTCACGGTCCCTGCCGTGCCGACCGGCATGAAGGCGGGCGTGCGAATCTCGCCGCGCGGCGTCTTGAGTGCGCCGGTGCGGGCCGCGCCCTCGGTGGCGTGGATGTGAAACGGAAACGCGGTCATTCGGCTCGCCATAACAGGCTGGCGTCACCGTAGGAATAGAAGCGATAGCGCTGCGCGATCGCGTGCGCATAGGCGGCGCGCATGCGGTCCAGGCCGGCGAAGGCGCTGACCAGCATGAAGAGCGTCGAGCGCGGCAGGTGGAAGTTGGTCCAGAGCCCATCGACGACGCGGAAGCGATAGCCGGGCGTGATGAAGATGTCGGTCTCGCCGGACGCGACGGCGACCAATCCATCCTCGCCGGCGGCGGATTCGAGCGAACGCAACGCCGTCGTGCCCACGGCGATGACGCGCCGGCCTTCGGCTTTAGCGCGATTGATTGCTTCCGCAGCGGCTTCAGGGATTTCGCGCCACTCGGCATGCATAACGTGATCGGCGGTGTCGTCGGCCTTCATAGGCAGGAAGGTGCCGGCGCCGACATGCAATGTGACGCGCGTCTGTTCGACGCCCGCTTCGGCGAACGCGCCAAGCAATTCGTCGGTGAAATGCAGACCCGCGGTCGGCGCAGCCACCGCGCCATCCTTGGCGGCGTAGACGGTCTGGTAGTCGGCATGGTCCTGCTCGTCTTCGCCGCGCTTGCCCGCAATGTAAGGCGGCAGCGGCATCGCGCCGGCGGCAGCGATCGCAGCATCGAGATCTGGCCCGGAGAGTTCGAACGCCAGCGTGATCTCGCCCTCTTCGCCTTTTGCCGCAACTCGCGTATCAAGCGCCCCCAGCATGCAGGCGCGATCTTCGCCGGCGCCGAAGCGAATATGATCGCCGGGCTTGAGGCGCTTTCCCGGCTTCGCCAGAGCCGTCCATTCCGAGGGCGAAAGACGCTTCATCAAGGTGGCTTCGACCACGACAACATTGCCGTCGCGGTCGCGCACGCCTTTCAGACGCGCGGGAATGACGCGCGTATCGTTGAACACAAGCAGATCCCCGCGCCGGAACAGCGCGGGCGCGTCGCGGACGATACGATCTTCGAACGCGCCATTTGGCGGAACATGCAGCAACCGAGCACTGTCACGCGGCCGCGCGGGCCGCAACGCGATCAGATCTTCTGGCAATTCGAAATCGAACAGATCGACGCGCATCGTTACTGCGTTTTCCCATGCATCAGACAACGCGATGAAACGGGATCAAGGCCAAGTTTAGGGATAATTGACACGCATCTTCGCGAAAAAGTCATTGAAGAGCATTCGGGTGTCAATGCTTCTGTAGATGCGAATATTGCGCCCTTCAGTGCGCGGAGAGAATGTGCCGTCAGGATTAAATCGCGGCGCGATTACTTCATCGTAAGCGCTTGAACCCGTATTTGTGTACAGAATTTCCTGCCCCGCCCGCGCCGGAGTCCAGTCGTGGAGACCAGTAAGAAGAACAAGCGGGTTGTCTCCCAAAGTCCAAGTCTCACCGGTATTGAAGCCGCTACCGAAACGCCGGACGAGATCGGCAAGGCGGTCATAAAGCCACGCTCCGATCCTGCCATGCGGCGCAATATAGGCTTGAATTTCCGTGGCCGAAACCACGCATGTTTTGTAAACGGCGCGAGGCACCTGCCAGATTGGCAGCTGGGTTTCATTGTACAAAAATTGCGCCGCCAAGGGGTCTATATTGAAGTTCGTTTCACCGGTGCCGCCGTCGGGCAGCGCATCCCCACCAATCCATACGAGGGTAAAACGATCAGCGATTCTGGGTTCGATCATGATCGCGCTCGCGACCTCGTTCAGGCCACTACCCACGGCAACGTAGAGCGGCAACCTTGTATCGGTGCGCATTGCTTCGGCGATGATCGCCTCCGCTCCTGCAGAACGCACCGGCGCGCCGGCTTGCGCGATTCTTTGAGGAGCGCCTTCGAACACTTCGATCTGGCTCTGCCGATCCATGATGGAGACAATCTCTCGCGCCAGTGATGTCGAGCGCGCAGCCGTTTCACCGGTACCGCCAGCGTCGGTTCCGATAATCCCGCGAAGTTCGGCAGTCGGCGTCAATATCTGGTGTACAGTCGCGAAGAACCCATCGGGATCGCCGCTCAGATCATTAACGTATAGAACGCGCGAACGGGGGCCCGATATCGGCGAAAATGGCGGTGTAATCGATAAAGGGGCAACTGTGTTCTGGGCCGCGGCCGGTTGAAAATTCAAAGAACCTGCTGCGAGCGCTCCAGCCGCACCGACGAGCAGCTGCCGACGATCAAACCCGTTGTGACCTCGTGGCATTTTTCACCCCCTCACCATGCGGCCGCGCCGCATTTCTTCGAGCTCCCAGCGCATATTCGCGCGCGCCGTGTCGCCCAATTCGATTTCATATACATCGGTGCGATACGTACGCGAACGCTCAAGCTGAATTTCCAAGAACCGCCAGCGCCCGCTGGCGAACGCGCCATCCGAATATTCCGCATATTCGCGACGCACGCCCGCCGCATAGGCGCAATAAGTTTCCCAGGGCTGGCCAAGAATGGCGATGTCCATGTCAAGAAACAGCGCGTCGTCCCCTTCGGCTTCGCCCTCATGGTGTTTCTTGGTCATCTCAATTACACGCCCGACACGACCACCAAGCGTGCGATCCGGTATCGCCGCGCGCGCCCATGCTGCGCTGCGCGCTTCATTATCGGGCCATGCCGAACCCTGCATGTCCGCGCCGCCAATCTGATAGATCGCGTCGTGAAATCAGATCGCGTAGCCGACAAAATTTGGATCGCGGATCAGCGCAGCGCGCCGATCCGCTTCATCCAGAAGACAAATAAG
>JAUIJZ010000109.1 GCA_030430715.1 Alphaproteobacteria bacterium | reverse complement strand
ATGCTGGCAGCAGGCTCAAGATAGTCACGCAACGGTTCGCAATCTGGATCCATATTGACCCAGATCCAACCACCCCACGTATCGACCTTAACCTCGGATAGATGCGTGTTTTCAGGCGTCAGCGCGCCCTTCCAATCTTCTTTTTCACGGACATGCGTGCACTCGCCATCCAGATTGAAACGCCAGCCATGAAATTGGCAGGTAAAAGCAGTGCGCCATCCGCACGCATTCTTCATGCCTTCGATGGTATCGACCAATTTACGGCCGCGATGCGGGCAAACATTGTAGAAGCCCGATATCTTATCCGGCGCGACCCGCACCAAGATGATTGAATCATCGAGAATATCGTAAGTGAGGTAATTTCCCACTTCCGGAATTTCTTCCAGACGCCCTGCTTGCAGCCACACTTTGCGCCACAGCTTATCGCGTTCGGCGCGCGCATAATCTTCAGAGGTGTAAGCCTCCACGCCAATCGTGACCGGATCTTCCAGATCCGTTTCCGTGATGCCGCCCGATTTGCTCATAGCATGCTCCAGCATTTGGCGCGGGGCGCCGCGCTATTCCGTGATCCGCTTACGGAAATCCTCGTTCTTCAAGAACACCGATACATTGTCCCCATCGAGATGGGTCCAACGCAGATTGAGGCCGCCATCGACCAGCACAGTCTGCCCCGTGATGTAGCTCGACATTTCCGACAAAAAGAACAGGATCGCCGAAGCCTGTTCATCGGGACGCCCCTGACGTCCCATTGCGATCGCTTTACGGTCGCGCTCGGGGTCTTCGCCCACATAAGCGCGTGAGCCGGGCGTCTCCGTCGGTCCCGGCGCGATGCAATTGACACGGATATTGTCCGCACCAAGTTCCACCGCCATTGAGCGCGTCAATTGAGAGACCGCCGCCTTCGCCGCACCATAAGCGGCGTGATACGGCGCTGTATTCAATCCGCTGATCGACGACACCGATACTATCGCGCCAGGCAGATTCTTCTGCTTGAGTTCGGCCGCAACGGCCGCGCTCATGAAGAACATCGACTCCACATTCCATGAGAACAGCGCACGAAAATCATCGCGACGCGCACGCGTAAAGCGCATCCAGCTCGACGGCGCCGCACCGCCAACAATATTGACGAGCCCGTACAGCGTTCCCTCCGCCTTGCGCGCGGCATCCATAACCGCGGCCACGCCTTGATCGGTCTGTACGTCTGCCGCGACGGTGACTATCTTCAGCCCCTCGGCAATCGACGGCCCAAGATGCTGATCGAGATTGTCCTGTCTGCGGCTGACGGCAATCACGGTCGCGCCAGTCTCCGCGATCATGCGCGCCGTCGTCGTGCCAATACCACCGCCCCCCGCTCCGGAGACAATGATGATGCGGCCATCGAAATTCAGATAATCGAGCGCCATACGACCTTCATCTTTCGCCTATCCCGTTTAGCAGATTAACGCCCGCCGCGCCGCACCGCCCACGCGTTTTAATGGCCCGAACACTTGCGGGAAGGCCGTCCGTCCATTTAGAGCAAAGAAGATAGGGAGCAGACGCATGGCGGAACTGAGATTTGACGGTCGCACGGCGATCGTGACCGGCGGCGGCAGGGGCCTTGGCCGCGCTTATGCCCTGCTTCTCGCCTCACGCGGCGCCAACATTATCGTCAACGATGTCGGCGGCAGCATGCGCGGCGACGGCGTCGACGCTGGGCCCGCCGAAGAAGTGGTGCAAGAGATCAAAGCCGCCGGCGGCAAGGCCGCAGCCTGCGCTGCCTCTGTGGCGACGCCAAAGGGCGGCAATGAAATCATCAAAGCCGCGATGGACAATTTCGGCAGCGCTGACATCGTCATTCACAGCGCGGGCAATGTCCGGCGCGGTGCGCTCAAGGAATTCACGCAGGACGATTTCGACGCCGTGCTCGATGTGCACCTGAAAGGCGCCTATCATGTCGTTCGCGCCGCCTTCCCGCATATGGTCAAAGCCAAATACGGCCGCATTGTTCTCACCTCCTCCATTGGCGGCCTTTATGGCAATGCCAATGTGGTGAATTACTCGACCGCGAAGGCCGGCATGATCGGTCTCTCTAACGTCGCGGCCATCGAAGGCGCGGCGGACGGCATCAAAAGCAATCTCATCATTCCCGCCGCCGTCACGCGCATGTCCGAAGGGATCGACACCTCGCAATTTCCGCCGATGGACCCCTCGCTGGTAGCGCCCGCGGTGGCTTGGCTGTGCCACGAGAGTTGCTCGGTCAGCGGCGAGATGTTGATCTCCGCCGCCGGGCGCATCGCGCGCGCCTATGTGGTCGAGACGCAAGGCGTGTTCCAGCCGTCATGGACGATCGAACAAGTCGGCGAACAGATGGATGCGATCCGCAACGCCGACGATCCGCTCGTGTTTCCGCCCGTTCCAAGCGGATTCATGGACCATTTGGGCTACAGCTTTCAGATGGCGCGCAAGGGCTAAGCGCCCTTCCAGTTCGGACGCCGCTTTTCCGCGAAAGCACGCGGGCCCTCCTGCGCATCTTCGCTGTTGTACATGGCTTCAGACGCGGTGCGCGCCGCCTGCAGCGCCGCCGAACGCCCCATCTCCGTGGCCAGCATCACCGTATCGCGCGCAGCCTTCACCGAAAGCGGCGCGCCTTCAAGAATTTCGCCCGCGAGCGCCAACGCCACCGTCATCAGCTCTTCCGGCGCCGCCAAGCGATTGACCAGACCCACCTCATAGGCGCGCTGCGCGCTGATCGGCTTACCTGTCAGCACGATCTCCATGAAGATGCGCTGCGGTATCATATGAATCAGCGGCGCGGCCCACGGCGATCCGCGCCCGACCTTCACTTCCGTAATGGCGAATTGCGCGTTGGTGCTGGCAACGCAGAGATCGCAGGCTTGCGCAATCATCCAGCCGCCGGCGAAGGCGGCGCCGTTCACAGCTGCAATCGTCGGCTTCGACAATTCAATTGTATCGTACGGCAGTGCAAACATGTCGCGCGGCGGAACAGCCATTTTTGTTTCGACCATCTCTTTGAGATCGCCGCCCGCGCAAAACGCTTTCTCACCTGCACCAGTGAGGATCGCGACATGCAAATCGTCGTCGTGTTCGAAACGGCGCCAGGCCGCGCGCAAACCTTCGCGTATGTCCTTGCCCAAAGCATTGCGCTGCTCGGGCCGGTTCAGTGTGATGATGGCGATGCCGTCCGCACGTGCATCGAAAAGCACTGCATCGCTCATTTAGAAGCCCCTCCGCGCGATGATGTGCGCGGTCTTGTCCAATTCCTCGCGAAAATCGGGATGCGCGATATTCACCAAGCGGCGCGCTCGTTCAGGCAGCGTCTGGCCGCGCAGCTCAGCCGCGCCAAATTCTGTAACGATGATGTCGGCGTCGGTGCGTGCGGTCGTCACCGGGCCGGACAATTGATGCGTTATGCGGCTAAGCTTGCCCCCCTTCGCCGTCGCCGGCAGCGCGATGATGGAGCGCCCGCCTGGCGCCCTTACCCCGGCGCGGACGAAATCGACCTGCCCACCTGTGCCGCCAAAATAGCGCTCGCCGCTCTGTTCGGCATTCACTTGCCCGGACAAATCGACTTCCAGCGCGGAATTGATCGTCACCAGATTGTTTAGCCGAGTCAGCACGGACTCCGCATTCGTGTAGGAGGAATCGCGCATGGCGATGCTCCGGTTGCGATCGGCGAAAGCGAACAAGCGGCGTGTGCCGATCAGTGCGCCGCAAATGGAAACGCCCGCATCCATCGGCTTGCGTGCATTGGTGATGACGCCGGCTTCAACCAGATCGACCAGGCCATCGCCGATCATTCCGGAATGTACGCCGAGGTCGCGCCGGTCCAACAAGAGACGCAGGATCGCGTCCGGCGTCGCGCCGACGCCGACCTGCAACACCGCCCCATCCTCAATGTAGTCAGCGACGAATTTCGCGATGGCCTGATCAGTCCCGCCAATTTTCGCCGGCGCGACTTCAACCGGCATGCGCGAGACATGCACCGCGCAATCGATCTTCGCCGCAGGCAACGTCGCCGCGCCATAGGTATATGGCACGCATTCGTTCACCTCGGCGATCACCACTCGCGCCTTGGCCACAGCCGCCGCGACATGATCATGGATCAGCCCGAAACTGTGATTGCCATTCTCATCGGCTGGGCTCACCTGTACAAACGCGACATCGCAGCCAAGCAAATCCTGCTCGATCATCGGTGTGATCTGGCTGACATGACACGGAATGATGTTGAGCTTTCCCGCATCCGAAAGCGTGCGCAGCGTGCCGATAGCGCCCATGCTGGAAAAGCTGAACTTGGAAACGGCTTCGGGCGTCAGAATGCCCGAGAAGCTTGTCGCGGCGAACGCCGAAAGACCGCCAATCTGTTCGGCCTGCGCAATCAGCGTTTCCACCAAAGTGGTTGGCTCGCCGCACGCTTGACCCCAGACAATGCGATCGCCCTTGCGTAGGAACGCACTCAGATCGAGTGTCTCCGGCGTCGCCGCTAAGCTCATTGGCGTCCCACTAAGGCCAGCAGCCCCTGCGCACGCGCTAAATGCGGCCGGTCGAGCATCGCCCCCTTATGTCCGATCGCGCCCGCGCCGGGATTTGCGGCGAACAGATCAACAATCTCCCGCGCCGCCGCGATTTCCTCTTCGCTGGGCGTGAACGCCTCGTTGATGACATCGACTTGCGCCGGATGGATCGCCAGCATGCCGCGAAAGCCGGCGCGGCGCACATGCGCGGCGCGTTTGCGTAAACCGTCCAGGTTTTTGAAGTCGGCCTCGATGGTCTCGATCGCAGGCACGCCAGCAGCCGTCGCGCCGATGAGACACAGGCTACGCGCCAATTCGTAGGTAAAAGCGTAGGAGCCATCTTCATTGCGATTGCTCATGGCGCCGATTTCGGAAGCGAGGTCTTCCCCGCCCCAGCTCAGCGCGGCAACGCGCGGCGCGCCCGCCAGATCGTTGATTGTGAGCACGCCCGAGGCCGTCTCTCCAGTCAGCACGATCACTTTGGTTGAACCGGCTTCGGTTCCCGCAGCGGCTTCCAGCGCGGTTAGATAATGATCGAGCGTCTCCGCATCGCCGCGGCCACGCGCTTTCGGCAACATGATCCCGCCCGGCGCACCCGGCATCACCGCCGCCAAATCCTTCACCGCATGCGGGCCTTGCAACGGATTGATCCGCACCCACAAACGATGCCGCTGCGCCGCGTTCGCCTTCAGGAACGCCAACACCATTTCGCGCGCCTTCGGCTTTTCATCGTCGGAGACGGAATCCTCAAGGTCGATCAGCACGATGTCCGCCGCAGACGCGGTCGCCTTCTCCATCTTCCGCTCGCTGTCTCCCGGAGCAAACAGCCAGGAGCGCGCGTTCACGCTTTGCATAGAATCCTCGTTTCTCAGATTGTTCGCATCAATACGATTTGGGCAGATCCAAAACTTTTTCGGCCAGGAAGTTCAAGATCATATGCGGACTGACCGGGGCGATCCTCGGGATCATCACTTCGCGCATCAGCCGCTCGACATGATATTCCTGCGCATAGCCCATGCCGCCCAAGGTCAGCATTGCGGTGTGACACGCTTCAAAGGCAAATTCTCCGGCCAGATACTTGCCCGCGTTCGCCTCGACGCCGCAATCCTGCCCCTTATCGAACAGCGTCGCCGCTTTCATCACCATCAGATTGGCGGCTTCAAGCTGCGCCCAGCATTTGGCCAGCGGATGCTGGATGCCCTGGTTCATGCCGATCGGGCGGTTGAACACGATGCGCTCGCGCGCATAGCGCGCCGCGCGATCTATCGCGGCCCGGCCAATGCCTACGGCTTCGGCCGCAATCAGCACGCGCTCAGGATTCAGCCCGTGTAGAATGATCTTGAAGCCGTCACCCTCGCCGCCAATTCTGTCCGCCTCGGGGACAAACAGATTTTCGATGAACAACATGTTCGAGTCGATGGCGTGCCTGCCCATCTTATGAATGAGCCGCACCTCGATCTTCGCACGGTCAAGGTCGGTGTAGAAAAGCGAAAGCCCGTCCGTCTTGCGCTTCACCTGATCCAGCGGCGTCGTGCGCGCCAGCAGCAGCATCTTGTTCGCGTTCTGCGCACCGGTGATCCAGATTTTTTCGCCGCTGACATTATAGCCGCCCTCGCATCTTTCGGCGCGCGTCTTCAGCTCGGTGGTGTTGAGCCCAACATTGGGTTCCGTGACCGCAAAACATGTCCGGTCTTCGCCACTTATGACCGGCGGCAGCATACGTTGGCGCTGTTCATCGGTCCCGAACAGCACGACAGGCTGCAAACCGAACACCGGAAGATGAATGGCCGAAGCGCCCGTCATCCCGGCGCCGGATTCCGCCACCGCTTGCATCATCAGCGCCGCTTCGGTGATCCCGAGACCGGCGCCGCCATATTCGGCCGGCATGGCGACGCCAATCCAGCCGCCCTCGGCCATGGACTGAAAAAACTCAGCGGGAAAAACACCGTCCCGGTCGTGTTCCAACCAGTATTCCGGCGTGAATTGCGCGCAATGCTTCAGCACGGCGTCGCGAATGTTCTGCTGGTCGGACGTAAGCGAAAAGTCCATGCACGTTTCTGGGTCGTGAAAAGGCTAAAGCTTGGCTTATCAGCACCGGCGCAAAGCGGCAACGGCGCTCGCGCGGCGGGCAAGTGTTCGGATGGAGAAAGAGATGACGCAATCCGCTAATCGCTCGGGCCCCTTGGCCGGCGTGCGCGTAGTCGATCTCACGGCGATGGTTTTCGGTCCGTATTGCACGCAGATCATGGCTGACATGGGCGCGGACGTCATCAAGATCGAGCCGCCGGAGGGAGACAATACGCGCAACATCTCCATCGGGCCTGTTCCAGGCATGAGCGGCGTGTTCGTCAACGTCAATCGCGGCAAGAGAAGCGTCGTGCTCGATCTGCGTTCGGACGATGGCCGCCGCGCCTTGCAAACGCTGATCGAAAGCGCGGACGTGTTCATCCATTCCATGCGCGCCAAGGCCATCGCCAAGCTCGGCTTTGCTTACGAGGATGTCGCCGCGATCAATTCCAAAATCGTCTACGTCAATTGCTACGGCTATGGCCGGCGCGGCCCCGACAAGGACCTCACCGCCTATGACGATACAATCCAGGCTGAATGCGGCCTCACAGCCGTACAACAAAAACTAACAGGCGAAGCCAATTTCGTCGGCTCCATCGTCGCCGACAAGATCGCGGGCCTCACCGCGCTGTATTCAGCGATGATGGCGCTCTTCCACCGCGAACGCACAGGCGAGGGCCAGGAGATCGAGATCGGCATGTTTGAAACCATGGCGTCCTTCGTTCTTGTCGAGCACGCCAATGGCGCCATGTTCAGCCCTCCCTTGGGCGAAGCGTTTTATCCGCGCGCCGTGTCGCGCAACCGCAAACCCTACCGCACCAAGGACGGCCACATCGCCGCGCTCGTCTATAACGACAAGCAATGGAACGCCTTCATGCAAGCGGTGAAACCTGATTGGGCCAGCGACGCTTTCGCCACACTCGCTCAGCGCGCCAAACACATCGACGCCATTTACGCCCTGCTCGGCGACACCTTCGCGCAGCGCACAACACAGGAATGGCTCGATCTGTTGCGTGCGCTCGACATTCCCGCCGCACCGCTGCGCACGCCCGGCGAGCTATTCGACAACCCACACCTCAATGCGGTCGGCATGTTTGAGACGGTTGAATCCGAACAAGGCCCCGTGCGCTTCCCAGGCGTGCCGGCCTGGTTCTCGCGCACCCCTGGACACGTACACGGACCCGCGCCGATGCTCGGCCAGCACACGCGCGAAGTGCTCGATGAAGCCGGCTTAGCCGCACCAGCAGCGCAGCCCAAGCCAGAAGCTAAGCGCGACGGCGTGCTTTAAAGTTTAGGCCGCATCGGGCTGTGAGCTGTTGGGCTCGCGTAGATGCTTCAGCATATACGGCGCGTTGAGCGCGCCAAACACGAGCACGATCACCATATTGCCGAGCTTCCAATTGGCCCACACGCCTTCAGCATCCTTGGCGCCGAAGGTCAGGCCAAACCATTCATAGGCGCCGGCGGGCGCCACCGGAATGCCGGCCATCGTAACCGGCGCTTCGAAACCCGGCACGAACGTACGCCACAAATACTCGTTCCACAGCGCCATCGCGATGAAGAAGAAGCCCCAGCGGATCGCCAGCGTGCGCCATGCGAAATCGGGCAAGTCGAACACGTGGGCGAAAAGCGATTTCCAAAGATTCTTGCCGAACAAAAGTGGGATGAGGATGATTCCGCCCATGAACATTTGCTGCACTGTCGGCTTCACATAGATGAACGCCCGCTCCTGCAGCAGAATGCCAATCAGGCCGAAGCCGCCGACAATCGCCGACGACATCACCATCGCTTGCGATACCGGCTGCCGGGTAATGATTTGGCGCGCCAAGAAGCCAAGCATCAGCACCAGCAGGACGCCCGTCGCCCAGAACAGCGCCGTATCCGCATTAATCAGGCCATCGAACAGATCGACGCGCCGGAACACATTATAGACCAGCACAAAGGCGATGACCGGGATGAAATCGCCCCAGACCTGGTTGGCTTTGTCGGCGGTGGTCGCCAGTCCGCTCTTCGGTTCGCTGCTTTCGGTCACGCCTTGTCCTACGCGCTGCCTCGCCATCTGGTTTTGCACCGCAGCGATATTCTCCTTGTGCGATAGGGTGACGGCGCGCGCAACACGTGGACCAGCGCGCAATGCGGAAATTGACCCAGCGTGGGCAGCCTCTAAGAAGAGGCGCAAAACATCTGGGGGAAAATATGAGCGCATCAGCACAGAGCGCCGCATCCGAGTGGCGGCGTTATTGGCCGCTGCCGATCGCTGGGGGCCTCGGCTATTCGCTGGGCGTCATTCATCTTTACTCACTTGGCGTATTCATGGGGCCGCTGATCGAGGAGTTTGGCTGGACGCGCGCGCAGGCTTCGGCCGGCTTGACCATGACCGGTTTCGTCAGCGCGTTCGCGGCCTTCCCCATTGGCTTCCTGGTGGACCGGCTGGGGCCCCGCCGCGTCGGCATACTCGGCGCCATCTTGATGGGCGTAACATTCGCGCTCTTGAGCACGGCGACTGGCAGCATCGCCAACTGGCTCTTGCTCTGGGC
>JAUIJZ010000010.1 GCA_030430715.1 Alphaproteobacteria bacterium | reverse complement strand
TGCCGTTCTGGGAGGGCCTTTACGTCTCCGCCTTCGAGGTGTTGCGGGCGTCGGTGTTCAGTTCGATAGGCTCTGTGGACAGACAGCATCGAAAAGCCATTGAGGATGAACTGAACCACGCGCTCAGTATGCTCAAAGTGGCCAAGGCGAAGGACGAGATAAATGCAGCGGCTATCGCCTCGCTCTTCCGGCTAGTGTTTCTCCTACTCGGCCGTCTTCCGTATCACACCAAGGGGAAGCGTCGAAACTTCGGAACGTTCCGCACACTCACGTACTGCCAAACCGACGAGCAACTTAGTTGGTTGCTCCAAGGACACATTGAAAAGAACCCGACAAAGTTCGGCTTTAGCGATTTTTTCGATGCGAGCGTCGCGTTCCATCAGTGGGCGAAAGAAAAAAAGCGTTCGATGTCGGACAGGCCAGCTTATGTCGAATGGGTTCGCGAGAAATTCCCGGAGACGTACGCGGAGTTCCGGTGAGGTCAGCTCCCGACCATCCCAAAATGGACTCATGAACACAAACACAGCGAAGTCTACAAACAGATACGGCGGTGCGAAGAGCGATTGCTGTTTGATCGAGTGCTCGGAAGCTTCGTTTTAATATCTACTGGCTGCGCCAAAGAGGTGGCGGGAATGAGCCGCAAGGAACGCCACGCTTCGTACAAGAACAACCGCAGGAGGCTCAACCTTGCGCCTTGGGGATCGTTCAGCGTGGAGGAGTAGGAGCGCAGAAAGCAAAACGGGGCGGCCTTCCGACCGCCCCGTGCATATGCCGAGCCTAGGGATGTCCCTAACAAGGCCAAAGCCCTGTTTTAAAGGAGGCGCATCCCCTCAGCAGACACATGAGACATGGATCACCTCCTTTCTTAAATCCCGGCGCCAATTGCCGGACTAGAAAGATAGGGTGCATTGCCGCGTCTGCAAAGCGTGGTGGCTAACTTGGCTGCATGCGTGCGCGGGCGCCCGCATCGTCGCGGATGAGGCGAAAATGCGGCGCTTCTATAAGCGCTCTGGCGTGAGCGAGCCGAGCAGAAGCGCACGATTGCCGGCCATGGCGATGCAGGCATTGCTCTCGCCGCCATCTGGAAAGCAGAACAGCGGACCTTGCGCACCGCGCGCGGATTCGTACTGCGTCCGTGAGACTTCCGGCTGAAAGCGCGGCGGTCTCGGCGCGCCCGATGGCCATGCCGGAAGCCAATCCGCTGTTTGCACCAGCGCGGCGTTCTGCGCCCATGCATCGAGTTCGATCCGCAGACCGGTTTCGCCGCTATGCGGACTGAATGCGAGCGGAACTTCCGCTGTCGGATAGTCGCGCGTGAACAGCACCACGCCGTCGCGCGATTTGATGCGGATTGTGGCGATGGCTTCGCCGCAGGTCGGCCCGTGCGCCTCGGCTTCGATCACATAATATTGGCTGCCGACGGCCGACCAATCGCGCGCCGCTTGCGCGTTGCAGCCCGCGGCTTGAATGGGCAATTGGTCGATAGGAACGCTGGCGCTTTCGGGCGGCGGCGGTGAGCAGCCCGCCGCCAGTGAGAGTGCGGTCAATGCGATCGCCAAACGCTTCATAATGTCCCCTCGGTAATTTCGCGGTCGAAGAAATGACCGGCGCCCCCCGCCGCCGGCTCCCAAAACACGCAGGCTTGCCGGGCCGTTCCCGCAAAATGGCAGAGCATAGGCAGATCGCGCGCCCGGACGTCTTCATAGGTTAGGGCGTCCAAGGTCGTGCGGCCCTCCTGTAATTGGCTCCATTCCGGCGCAGCGGACGTGGAGGAGAGATCGGTTTCGATCCATCGCTCCAGAAACGCTTGCATAGTCTCCGGTTCGCCTTCGATGAAGCCATCACCGAATGCGCGGTGCAGCGGCGCCGTCCAGGCCCAAGCGGGCGCGCCGTCCGCCGTGGTCACCGTGATAAGGCCAATCGCATCACGGCATGCTTGGCCGAAGCTGCGCGCCGTGATGACGTCATCGGTTTCGATGCTTGAGAAAGAAATCTCGCGCGTCGCTGTAAGCTCGCAGCCGGCAATGCGCTCCTGCCCGCAAGCCAGAAGCGCTAGCGGCAGCAAGAGCAGTGCGATTCTCACGAACCGTAGGCCGCAATCAGTATTGGCGCGCGCGTGCCGGGCTCGATCGCGAGACACTGAACAGCCGCCGCGGCCGCGGCGTAGCAGATGATCGGCAGGCCGCGCCCGCGCAGCGTTTCATACGCCTCGCGATCGAGCGCGCTCTCATAGGCGAGCGTCTCAACGCCTTCGCCGGGCCGGCTCATGTTTTCGCTCCATGCGGGCAGATCGGCCGTCGATCTCAAGCTGACATTGGCCCATGAGGCGAGGAAGCTCTGCATTTGCTCTTGTGTCACATTGTCCGCGTCGGGCGGCGCCGCGCCGCCGACTGTCATGTCGTAATGGGTGGAGGCGAACGTCCAAAGCGGGTCGCCTTGGGCGTTTCGCGCCACCAGAACCACCGCGGCCTGTTTGCAGGTGGGGCCGTCGGACCAAGTTGTCAGAGTGTCCGGCTCACCGGACCGACTCCACATAACGTTATGCGTTGCGCTTTGGGCGCAGCCCGCAGCTTGGTGTTGTGAAGGTGTGTCGCACGCGCTCAAGGCGAGCGCGGCGACCGCGAATATGATTGGCCGCATGGATTGTCCCTCAATTGCGGACCGTATAGCGGCACCATCCCGGCGCGTCAGCTTATTCCGCGATTTCGAGCGGCCCGCCGGGTGAAAGATTCGTCAGCAGGTCAGAGTGCGGGCTCTGGAACAGACCATGAGGACGCTGAAGCGCCGCGACCGCAGCTTCATAGCCTGAGGCCACAGCCTCATCGAAGCGCTTCCAATCGCGTAGGTCGAGATCGGCCATTTCGGGGACGATTAGCAAATCGGCGCCGGAACGTCCTTGCCAGGGATCGACAGCAAGCGTGGCTGCGCGCATCAGCAAAGACGCGATAGGCGGCGCCGATTGGAGCCCATGTGCGGCTACCCAGCCCATGAAGCCGGGCGGATCGCGGAAATCTTCGGGATCGATGCCCTCGCGCCGCGCGACATCGACGCCGATGATCGGGCCACGATGCATGTCCTTCAGCACGTCGACGGGAAAATTTTTGAGCACTGCGCCGTCCACCAGAAGGCTATGTGCGCCTTCGACCACTGGCGGCAGAATGCCCGGCAGCGATATGGACGCCCGCAGCGCCTTGCGCAGCATGCCGGCGCGATGCACGCGCGGTGCGCCAGCGACGAGATCTGTCGAAACGGCGAAGAACGGTACGCTGAGATCTTCGATCAGCGTATCGCCAAAATTATCAAACAGCCGCTCTTCGACGCGGCGCCCGCGCACAAGGCCGACAACGGGCAGTACGTAATCACCAAGCGGATTGCTTTCGACGAACGCTTTGCGGATGCGCAATTCTATTTCATCGTCGTCCCAGCCCATCGCCACGCATGCGGCGACGACCGCGCCCATCGATGTGCCGCCCAAGGCGTCGAAGGGCAGTCCCGCTTCGCGCAATGCACGCACGACACCCAGATGCGCATAAGCGCGCGCGCCTCCGCCTGACAACACCAAGCCTATTGAACGCCGGGCAATGACTCGCGCTAGGCGCGCGGCGTCTTCGTCTTCCAATCCGCGCCAGTGAAACAAACGCGATGCATCGCACGCCAGGCGCCATTCGTCTGTGGTCGCGGCTTTGCGATCCATGCCGTGATGCAACAGAACAACGTCCACGAGGCGGAACTGGCGCGCGGGCGAGGGTTCTTCCGGCGGCAGCAATGGAAAAGATGGCCGCGCATCGGCGCGCGCGAAAAACCAGATGCGGTCCGCCTGACGCAGGCACGTGCGAAACCAGGGCGTGTCCGCGATCGGCGATACGAGAAAGACGGCGTCGTTCTTTTGCTCGAGCGCATCGAACCAAGCGCTGTTCATCCCTTCACCGGTGAGCGCGGCTTCGTCGGCGTCCGTGATCATAGCCGCCTTACAGCCAAGTCTGCGCAGCGCCGCTTGCAACGTGCGCGCGCGAAGTTTCAGGTCGATGGTCGGCGAGGTGGCAATCAGCGCATAAACTTTAGGGTCCGATCGCGGGCTCGCCGCGCCGCCTGACCGTGAGCGCGTGAGCATGAGCCGCGCAACGTGACGCATGAAGTCCGGGTGCTCTTGCACCAGCCGGTCGAATGCGTCCGGCGCCAATTTGAGCAATTCGCTGTCGCGCATGGCGAACACGCTGGCCGAGTGCGGTTCGCGTGCGATCATGGCCATCTCGCCGACGGGCTCGCCGGGCCGGACATAGCCGAGCAATTGATATCCGCCGCGTTCGTCGGCCTTGAATGCGCCAAGCGACCCCGACATGAGGAACCAGACGCCTTCGGGCGGCTCGCCCGCCCGCAGCAGCGGCCATCCGGACGGAACGGATAACCATTCCGTCTCCGCATCGATCGCGGCGAGCAGCTCCGGCGCCGCGTCGCGCAATATGGGGATTTCGGACAAGCTCGGCTGCATCTGCCCAGGATAGGCGCCCCCGGTTAAGGCGCAATGAGAGCCTGTGGTGATCGTAGGGCTTGGGCCGTTTGCAGACGGGCCGGGCGTGTTAAGAGGCCCGCCTATGAGCGTATTCATTTCCCATGCACCCGCCGACCAAGAGGTCGCCCAAGAATTGGAAACGGTGCTGGAGCGCCGGGGCCATTTTGTAGAATTGGATGATGGGCAGACCGCGCTCCGGCCGGTGACGCCACATGACGTACTGGTGTTGCTGGTATCAAAGGACTTGCTGTTTGCGCCAATGCGCCTGCGCCTGGAGCAGCGCGCCCTCGACGCTTGGGCCGATGGCCGGTTGCTCGTGGTCAAGCTGGATCATGGCATCGCACCTGTCGGCCTGCGCGACTTACCCGCGATCGACGCCAGTTTCGCGGCCCAGCGCAGTTTCAAATGGCTGGAACTTTCAAATTCGATCCGCGGCGTGCTGCAGGCAAGCATGCGGGCCCCACCGCCTGGCGGCGCCACGCCATCAGAGGAGGGGCCGGATCGCGGCATAGAGAGTACGCAGTCTCGCGGCGGCGGTATTGGACCGGCGCTAGTCGGCGCCTTGGCGGTGCTGCCAGGCCTCGGCGCATTGGCGGCGATCGCCTCAATTTGGCTCGCCAACCGGATCGGGCCAGCGCCGGGAACGTTAGCCGATCTGGTCGCCGGCATCGACGCGCTGGGCGGGCGTATTGGTCTTGCCGCAGGCGTCACGCCGACATTGTTCGCAATTGCGATTGCGCTGATGCTGGTCGTGGCGATTGTCGCGCTCGTTGCGCGCTTGCGTGCGTCTCAATCGCCAAGCGCATCCCGCGCACGCGAGGAAATGAGCGCCGAAGCATCGGCGCTATCCGGCCAAAGCGCTGTGTTTGTCTCCTATGCCAGCGCCAACGCAAAGGCGGTATTGCCGGTGATCGAGGCGGCGCAAAAAGATGGCTGCCGTTTCTGGCTGGACAAGAAGGGCATTGCGGCTGGCGATGGTTGGGCCGGTGAAATCGTGCGCGCGATACGGAATGCCGGCGGTGTTCTGGTCATGTGCTCAAAAGCGGCCTTCGAGAGCGACCATGTGAAGCGCGAAGTCTATCTTGCTGATCGCTATCGCCGAAAATTGATCCCGGTCTACATTGAGGATGCCGAGCCGCCGGAAGATTTCGAGTATTTCTTCTCCGGAGTTCAGCATTTGAGATTGTTCGAAACGCCAGAGCCCGAACGCGCGCAGGCGCTGGCGCGTATTTTAGGAACGCCCGCATGAGTCAGACGCCCGATCCGGTTTCGCTTGAAGTCTCGCCCGCTGGCGTGGCGGTCGTCACGCTCAACCGCCCTGAGAAGCGCAACGCCTTCGACGAATTGATGATTGCCGGCCTCTCTGACACGTTTGAGACCCTACGCGCCGCTGATCATGTCCGGATCGTGTTCCTGCGCGGCGCCGGCGATAATTTTTGCGCTGGCGGCGATATCGAGTGGTTGCGTCGCTCGGCGCATCTTGCGGAAACCGACAACGAGACGGACTCTCTGACATTGGCGCGGATGCTGCGTCATCTACACGACCTGCCACAGCTTACCGTCGCGCTGGTTCACGGTTCGGCGATTGGCGGCGGCGCCGGTCTTGCGGCAGCGTGCGATGTCGCGGTGGCCCTGGACGATGCGCGGTTTTGTTTTTCCGAAGTACGTTTGGGGCTGATCCCCGCTATCATCTCACCTTACGTGATCGAAGCGATCGGGCCGCGTTGGGCCAAAGCGCTATTCGCGACCGGCAAAGTTTTCGATGCCGCGTTTGCTGAAAAAATCGGCCTTGTGCATTTTGCTGTTGCGGATGAGGCCGCGCTGCAAAGCACAATGGAACAACTCACAGAACACGCGCTTGCAGCTGCGCCCGGCGCCGTTTCAGATGCAAAAGCGCTGGTGCGGTTCGTCAATGGGCATAAGATTGACGATGCCTTGGCCAAGGAAACCGCGCGGCGTCTGGCGCAGCGTCGTGCTTCGGCGGAAGGCAGGGAGGGCCTCGCCGCTTTCGTAGAAAAGCGCAAGCCGGAGTGGAATTCGTGAAGCTGAAGCGCAAGCGCGGCGAGAGTAAGTTCTGGGCATTCTTGTATCGCAGCGGTTTCGCACGTGCGCGCATGCCATTCTGGCGCGTCGTGGTGGAGGCGCAGCTTGATCGTCGCGTAAAGGCTTGGCCTGAGCGTTTTGAATCCGCGGTTGCGGCGGTTTTTGTTTGGGCGCGCACTGTTGAAGAAGCTGAGGCGCTGGCGACATTGGCGATAGAGGCCGAGGGCATGTTGACGCTCACGGCCGACGCGATGAAGCATCCACCAGCTGCACCGCCGCGCCGTGAACCGGCGGCTGTGGCGCGCACGGCGCTTGGTTTTCTGCCGCGGTTGGATGCTGGCGCGGTCGCAGGGGGCGCATCGCATCGCGACGCGCGCGCTTAGCACGCGTGACTGTACATATCGTCAAACTCTGCGTCGGCGTCGATCATGTCGATGATCTTGCCGCCTGGCAGATTGAGCAGATGAAAATCGCTAAGCGCGCCAGTTTGCCGGAACGGCCTGTGTGCGGCACGCGCATGTGGCCCAAACGCGTGGATGAGGTGTTGGCTGGCGGTTCTTTGTACTGGGTGATCAAGGGCGTGATCAGTGTCCGGCAGCGCATTGTCGCGATCGACCACGTCACTGATCATCATGGCGAGCGATGCGGAATTTTTCTTGATCCGCAATTGCAACGTACGGCGCCGCAACCGCGGCGCGCGTTTCAGGGCTGGCGTTACCTTGATCCAAAAGATGCGCCCGCCGATCTCAGTGAAGCACAAGGCGGTGCTGATTTGCCGGAACATTTGCGACGCCAGCTCGTGGAATTGGGTGCATGGTAGGCGTTTCATCGCCGTAATATTGGTGACGCAATTTTACTGCTCCGCGTCGTTTTAGGTTGGAATCAAGCACTTACCTTGTGGATGACGGTTGCGCCGAAAAACGGGCGTCGATTTTCCGTTTGGTCTCGCGCCGCGATTTGCTAGGAGCAGCCCAATAGGCAGAAGCCAACGGAGGGTAGGCTATGGGCGCCGTGGGACGCATCCTTCTTATTGTTGTGGTCATCGTGCTAGTTGTTGCGGGCGTGGGATATTTCCTGCTTCCGTCGAGCGCGAGCCGTACAGAAACGATCAATGTTGAGCGGCCAGCGCAGACTGTGTTTGCGCGTTTGGCGTCGACGCCTGCGGGCACGAGCTTAGGCCAAGGCGTTACGCTCACGGAAATTACGTCGGCTGAGAACGACACTGTCGTCGGCAATGTTACGTTTGCTGAAGGCGAAACCGGCCGCGTCACCTACACCGTGACGCCCGAAGGCGAAGGCGCCAGCGTGCGTGTGCGTCTGGAGCAGAGCGTCGGCGCCAATCCGATGGCTCGTTTCAGCGCAATCGGCGGTGGCCCGGTTGCGCCGCTGATGGAAGGCGCGACGACGGCATTGTCGACCGATTTGAATGTTCTGCCGACGGCGGATTTCGGTGGTCTGCAATATTCGGTCGTGCAGGTCGAAGAGCGTCCGTTCTTCTACATTCAGAATTGCTCGCCAACGGATGCCGAAGCGGTGAAGTCGGTGGTGACGGACAGCTTGCTTGCGCTGCGTCCGATCATGACGCGCCACAATCTGCAGATTGCTGGCCCGCCGATCGCGTATGAGCCGCGCGTCGAGAACAACGAATATTGCTATCGCATCGGCTATCCCTACACGGGTGAGCCGCCGCGCGTTCTGGCGGTGGGTTCGGCTGGCACGTTGCCGGGCGGCACGCAATTGCGCATGGTCTATACCGGCACGGAAGAAGAGGTCTGGGATCAGATCTACAATCCGATGGATGCGCTGCTCGCTGCTGCGCACCTCGACGATCCGGCGACCAACACCGACGATTGGGCCAATTACGAAGTCTATCATGACGATCCGGGCCAAGCCGGCGGTTCGCGCAATCGCGAAATCTTCTACGTCGTGGATGGCGATATCAACGCATTGACCCGTGCTGTGCCGCCGGTTGCTGCTGCGGAAGCTCCTGTTGCCGCGACCGCGCCGGCTGCTGATCCTGCAGCGGAAGCAGCGCCGGAAACGCCGGAAGAACCTGCTGAGCCTGAAGCCGCTGGTGCGGCCGAGGCGCCGGCAGAAGGCGCTGAAGCACCCGCGACGCCTTAGGCGCTGGTCTGCTTTGCAATGAAGGTGAAGGGCCGCGGCATCCGTCGCGGCCCTTTTCCGTTTCACACTTCCATGTTGTCGATAAGGCGCGTTTTCCCGAGCCACGCTGCAGCGAAGATGCGTGCGGGGCGGGAAAGAGCGCTAATGGGGGCGAGCGTCTCGGCGTCGCGCATCGCGACATAATCTATGCGCGAGAATCCCGCTGCCAGTAGATGGCGTGCAGCCTCCGCTTCAGCCTCGGCGATAGCTTCTCCCGCACGCGCTTCCTTGATCGCATCGTGCAGCACGAGATTGAGACGCGCGGCGATGCGGCGCTCTTCTGGTGACAGATACGCATTGCGCGAGGACATCGCCAAACCATCGCTTTCACGCATGGTTGGGCAGCCGACGATCTCTGTTGGGATGTCCAAGTCGCGGGCAAGTTTTTTGATGACGAGAAGTTGCTGGTAATCCTTCTCGCCAAAGAAGCCGCAGTCCGGGAGGCATTGCAGCAACAACTTGGTCACGACCGTCGCCACGCCGCCGAAAAAGTGCGGGCGGCTCTCGCCCTCAAGCGGTCTAGAAACATCGGTCACTTCGACGGTTGTGGCGAAGCCCTCCGGGTACATGATCTCGGCGCCGGGCGCGTAAAGCAGGTCGCACCCCGCTTGCGCCAACATGGCGGCATCGCCAGCCTCATCACGCGGATAACGCCCGAAATCCTCGTTCGGCGCGAACTGCTTGGGATTGACGAACAAGCTGGCGATCACGAGGTCGCAGCGCTGCTTGGCTGCGCGAACCAGGGAAAGGTGTCCATCGTGTAGCGCCCCCATTGTCGGTACGAGACCGACGGTGTGGCCCTTGGCGCGCGCCGCCGCGGTTGTGGCGCGCAACGTGGCGACATCTCGGAGGGTGCGGAGCGGTGAATCGGCCATGACGTTCGCATCCCGTGGCGGCAGTTCCAGGTCAAGCCGCTTAAGTGTGCCTTAACCTCAATCTACGAATGTTGAGCCTATGTGTCTTGGCGTTGTGACTCGAAAATCGGTTGCAGCGCCCGCCAGTATGAGCGGGCGCCGATGAGCCTTGCGCACGCCTACGAACCCGCGTTGCGCCAGGCCCACGTCATTGTTGTCGGCAATCAAAAGGGCGGCGCCGGCAAATCCACAGTCGCCATGCATCTTATCGTGGCGCTTATGCGCATGGGGCGGCGGACCGGCGCGCTGGATCTCGATGTTCGTCAGCGTTCGCTACTTCGCTACATAGAGAATCGCGGCCGTTGGATTGCCCACCGCGGTGCGCAATTGCCCGCCCCGCAGGTGTTGGAGCTGCAGGAGAGCCGGCAGCGCAGTATCGACGCCGCCGAGGCGGAAGATGAAGCCGCATTCCATACAGCCCTGCGCCGTTTGTCGGAGACATGCGATTATATTGTCATCGACAGTCCTGGCGGCGACTCTCATTTTTCCCGTCTCGCGCATGCGCGCGCCGATACGCTGGTGACACCGCTCAATGACAGCTTCGTCGATTTCGACCTGCTAGGCGACATCGATCCAAATTGCAGCGAAGTGGTCCGTCCTTCGGTCTATAGCGAAATGGTCTGGGATAGCCGCAAGCGCAAAGCGCAGGAGCGGCGCACACCGATCGATTGGGTGGTGCTGCGCAACCGCACATCCGTGAGTCGGATCGAGGCCAAGAACAAGCAGCGTGTCGGCGAGGCTCTAAAAACGCTGTCCAACCGTATCGGATTTCGTCTGGCGCCCGGCTTGTCAGAGCGTGTGATCTACCGAGAGCTATTTCCGCAGGGCCTGACGCTGCTCGATCTCGACGCGCCGGGGGCGGCGGGCGACATGCGGATGAGCCATCTCGCGGCGCGCCAGGAGCTGCGCGACCTCTTCCTCACCTTGAAATTGCCGGGCCTCGAGGGCGAGCCGTTAAAGTTTTGACCCGCTAACCGTTGGCCTGCGGCGCCTATTGAGGGCAAAACTGACTTGAGGCGGCGCGCCTCTGAAATTTCCCTGACGAGGCCCGTCTCGCGTGCTCCCGGTTATTCTCATCGTATCGTGCCTGTTTGTGCTCTTGTTTTTGGGCCGGATGGCGGGTGCGCGACGGGCGGCGCTGGCGGCGCAATTGCCAATTCTTCTGTTGGGGGGCGCGGCGCTCTATTCGCTCGCGCGCGGCAGTTATTGGGTGGCGTTGGGCCTTGGTGCGGCTGCCGCGATTGCTTGGATACTCACTCCAAGCTCGCAGGGCCGTCGCCGTGCGGGCGCAACCTTCCGGCGTCGCGTGCGCACGAGCCAGGAAGAAGCCGCCGATGCTGAGGCGCGTGCGGTTTTGAATGTCAGAAGCGGTGCGAGTGAGGCCGAGATTCGCAGTGCTTACCGCGAAAAGATGAGTTCGGCGCACCCAGACCGCGGAGGGAGCAACGCAGAGGCGGCGCGGCTAACCGCGGCGCGCGACCGGCTGTTAAAGCGCGGCCGCTGAACCGTTCTTACCATTGCATTACTCGAACGCTGAGCCGTCGCCTTCGCCAACCGGTGCTTCCAGCGGAACGCGGACCGGTGACAACGTCTCGACCACCATGCCCTGATATGTGGAATAGGGGGTGCTCGGTGTCGCCGAGCGTGCGGTTTCCGTGACGGCCGGAGGCGTTAGCTGCACATCCAAGCGCCGCGTAGGCATGTTGGCGTAGGTGACGGTGTTGGCGTCTTCGCGGCGGGCATATTCTTCGTAGGCGCCCTCAATGAGATGGGCGACCTGTGCATCCCGCGCCGCTGACGTTGCGCCGCCGAGCACCACGACGATAACGCGCCGGCCGTGCCGCTCGGTCATGGTTGCGAGATTGAAGCCAGAGGCGCGCGTGTAGCCGGTCTTGATGCCGTCAACGCCATCTACCGAACCGAGCAAGCGATTGTGGTTGCGGCCGTGGCTACGTCGCCAGCTGAAGCTCTCGGTGCGGAAGTAATGATAATATTGTGGGAAATCATACCAGATCGCCTGGCTGAGGCGGGCCATGTCACGCGCAGTCGTGCGGTGACGATTGTCCGGAAGGCCGCTGGCATTGGCGAAACGTGTATCCGTCAGGCCGAGCTCGCGCGCCCGCGCCGTCATATTGGCCGCGAAGCGGGCTTCGGTGCCGCCGAGGCGTTCGCCGATCATGGTGGCGACATCGTTGGCGGACTGGACCGCGAGGGCCCGGATGGCCTGATCGACCGTAATTGTATCACCCCGGCGCAGGCCAAGGCGGGACGGGGGCTGGCGTGACGCGTTGCGTGACGCGGTCAGGCGGCTGTCCATGCTAAGATCGCCGCGCTCCATAGCCTCGAAGAGCATATAGAGCGTCATCATCTTGGTCAGCGACGCCGGAAACCGGTGCTCGTCGGCTTGATCTTCAAGCAATACCTCGTTGGTCCGCGCATCCATCACGATGGCGGCGTACCGATCTTGGGCGGCGGCGGGGCCTGCCAGCCCTATGCTCAGAAACACAACCGCGAAAGCTGCTGCAATCTGAGCCGAAAGTCGTCCAGTTAGCGTCATTGGCGTCCTACCCGCAGTAACCGCACTTTTTCAGGCAAATCGCGTGCCGTGCAGCTTACAGATTCATTAGAGCCGGTTAAGCGACCGTTTTCATGGCGCCCGCTGCACTGAGTTGTGTTTCCCCATTGGCGGACCTGAGCAGATCAACGCTGTGGAGAATTCGGTGAATCGGGGATGAACGGCAAGCCCCGCAGCTGCTGAGCGGCTTAATCGCTGTGCATGTTGCGATGCAGCAAAATCCTGTTGACTTCGCAAGTGCAGCATAAGATAGTGATTGTGGACTCGCCCAAAAGCGGCGACCGAGCGAGCAATTCTGGGTTTTCGCCCAAAAGGAGAAATCGAATATGGCAACCGCCAAAACCGCCCGGGTCGCCAAGTCGGCGACTGAAGCTTTTGAACAAGCCACCGCCGCGTCTTCTGATGCCGTTCGTGACAATATCGACCGCGGAATGGCCGCTATTTCCGAAGCGTCAGCCTTCGGTAAGCAGAATGTCGAAGCGTGGATTGCTTCCGCTGCTGCCGCGCAAAAGGGCATGGAAACGCTGTCGGCGCGTACGGTTGCTTTCCAACGCCAAGCTCTTGAAAGCCATGTCGCGGCTGCGAAGTCGCTGATGACTTCGAAGAGCGTTCAAGAATTCGTGGAAAAGCAAAACGATTACGCCAAGACTTCGTTTGAAGCTTATGTCGCTGAGCTTTCCAGCATGTCTGACCTCGTCGCCGGCGTCGCCAAAGACGCGCTCGCGCCGATCAATGATCGCGTGACGGCCGTCGGCCAGCTCATTCAAACGCGCTAAACCACACTGAGTCGCGGGCCTTTTGGGCCCCGGCGTAGAAACATTAAGACGGGCCCGCCTCAGTGAGACGGGCCCGTCTTTGCGTCTGGCGCCCGGAAATAGGGCGCAACTGTCTCCTTGAGGGACGAAACCCTTCCATCGCCGAATTCAATCCATAGATTAATGCGGATCGCGACCGCACCATTGTTCTGGCGAGTCGCGTAGGAGCAAATATTCTCGATGAGTGGCGGGACTTGGGATGAAGGCGATGATGTGAACGGTGGGGCTGACGGCCGCACCGGCACGGAAACGCTGACGCGCACCAAGAAGCCGTCGCTCTATCGTGTACTCCTGTTGAACGACGACTACACGCCGATGGAGTTCGTGGTCTACGTGTTGGAGCGCTTCTTCAGCAAAACGCGGGACGAGGCGACCACCATCATGCTCCATGTTCACAATCACGGCGTCGGCGTATGCGGCACATTTACGTACGAAGTGGCCGAGACCAAGGTTGCGCAGGTCCTGGATCTGGCGCGGCGGCACGAGCATCCTCTGCAGTGCACGATGGAAAAGGAATAGCACCGAATGGCGACATTCTCCCGCACGCTCGAGACCACGCTTCGCCGCGCGCTCGCATTCGCCAACGATCACCGTCACGAATATGTGACGCTTGAGCATCTGCTGCTCTCGCTGATCGACGACGATGACGCCGCGCAGGTGATGCAGGCGTGCAAGGTCGATTTGGACAAGCTGCGTTTCAATCTCGATTCCTATCTCGAGAATGAACTTGATAGTCTGGTCGTCACAGAGCGACAGCATGAGGAGCCGCGCCCGACGGCCGGCTTTCAGCGCGTGCTCCAGCGCGCCATGCTCCATGTCGATTCATCAGGTGGCCGCGAAGTCACGGGCGCCAATGTGCTGGTCGCGTTGTTCTCGGAGCGGGAGAGTCACGCCGCCTACTTCCTGCAAGAGCAGGATATGACCCGCTATGACGCGGTGAATTTCATCGCGCACGGCTTGCCTAAGCGCGCGGGCGCCGCGCAACCGCGTCCTGTGCGCGGCGCGGCCGAGGAAGAAGGCGAGCGGGTGGTCAAGCAAGGCAGCGAAGCGCTCGCCGCCTATTGTGTGAACCTCAATAAGAAGGCCGCCGAAGGTAAGATCGATCCGCTGATCGGGCGCGAGGCGGAGGTGCTGCGGGCGATCCAGATTCTCTGCCGCCGCCAGAAGAACAATCCGCTCCTTGTAGGTGATCCGGGCGTCGGCAAGACCGCCATTGCTGAGGGCCTGGCGCGCAAGATCAATGAGAAGCAGGTGCCCGAAGTTCTGGCCGATGCGACCATCTTCTCGCTCGACATGGGCGCGTTGCTGGCCGGCACCCGCTATCGCGGCGATTTCGAAGAACGCCTAAAGAGCGTGATGAAGGAGTTGGAGAACCACCCCAAGGCGGTTCTGTTTATCGACGAAATCCACACTGTTATCGGTGCTGGCGCGACGAGCGGCGGTGCTATGGACGCCTCGAACCTGCTGAAGCCGGCGCTGCAAAGTGGTCAGCTCCGCTGCATGGGCTCCACGACCTATAAGGAATACCGGCAGCACTTTGAGAAGGACCGTGCGCTGGCGCGGCGCTTCCAGAAGATCGACGTGAACGAACCGTCGATCCCGGATGCGATCAAGATCCTCATGGGGCTTAAGCCGTATTTCGAGGACTATCATAAGGTGAAATATACGGACGACGCCGTGAAGGCGGCGGTCGAGTTGTCGGCGCGGCATATGGGCGACCGTAAGCTTCCGGACAAAGCCATCGATGTGATCGACGAAAGCGGCGCTTCGCAAATGCTGCTGGCGGCGGATCAACGTAAAAAGGAGATCGACGTCGCCGAGGTCGAGGACGTGGTCTCGCGTATGGCGCGGATTCCCCCGAAATCCGTCTCGAAGAACGACGCCGAGATGCTCGCCTCGCTTGGGGGCGATCTGAAGCGGGTTGTGTTCGGTCAGAACGACGCAATCGATCAGTTGACCGCCGCGATCAAGATGGCGCGCGCCGGTTTGCGCGAACCGCAAAAGCCGATCGGTTGCTACCTGTTTGCCGGCCCGACCGGCGTCGGTAAAACCGAGGTCGCGCGTTCGCTATCGAACATTATGGGCATCGAGCTGCTCCGTTTCGATATGTCCGAATATATGGAGCGGCACACGGTGAGCCGTCTCATCGGCGCGCCTCCGGGCTATGTCGGTTACGATCAGGGCGGCCTGCTGACGGACGGCGTCGATCAGCATCCCCATTGCGTGCTGCTGCTCGATGAAATCGAGAAGGCGCATCCGGATCTGTTCAACATTCTGTTGCAGGTCATGGATCACGGCTCGTTGACCGATGCGAATGGCAAGAAGGTCGATTTCCGCAATGTCATTCTGATCATGACCACCAATGCCGGTGCTGCGGATGCGGCGCGGCAAGGGATCGGCTTTGGGCGCGGCCGCAAGGACGAGGAAAACGAAGAGGCGATCAAGCGGCTCTTCACGCCTGAGTTCCGCAACCGGCTCGATGCGGTCATCCACTTCGGCGGCCTGCCGGCGGAAGTGGTGCGCAATGTCGTGCAGAAATTCATCATACAACTCGAAGCGCAGCTTTCGGAGCGCAACGTCCAGATCGAGATCACGGACAAGGCTGCCGATTGGCTCGCTGTGAAGGGCTATGATGAGAGCTTCGGCGCACGGCCGCTGGCGCGTCTGATCCAGGAAAAGGTCAAGAAGCCGATGGCTGACGAGCTGTTGTTCGGCAAGCTCAAGAATGGCGGCATCGTCAAGATTGACCTTGATGCGGCGAAGGATGAGCTGAAGTTCAGCTATACGCCGGAGCAGCGCGGTTTGCTGTCCTTCGGCAAGAAGCCGGAGAAGGCTTAAGCGCGGGAATCGGCGTCCGGGCTGAGGGTGAACGCATAATTCGTGCCCTCACCCGGCGCGCTTTCGACGTGCATGGTCGCGCGCACTTGTTGGGCTAGCCCTTCAAGCAGCGTGCGCCCAAGGCCGTTGCCGCGGCTCTCTTGCATGCCCACGCCATTGTCGCGGACCTCTAAGCGCCATTGATCGGCTTTGCATGTGAGCGAAACTTCGATGCGCGCGGAATCTTGGGGCTCTGGAAAGGCGTGCTTAGCTGCGTTGGTGACAAGCTCGTTGACGATGACGCCGAACGTAATCGCGCGGTCGCGGGGCAGGGCGCAATTTTCGGATTGGCACGACAGCGCGATCCCACTTGCGCTGAGAATGCCTTTCTCAAGCGCGCTGCACAGCGCGGGCAAGTAGGCGCTCATATCGACGACATCGGTGAGGCCCGTGGTGGCGTAGAGTTGACGGTGCGCCGACGCGATCGAGCTGACGCGCGTAGCGACATCACCCAACGCGGTCTTGGTGTCTGCGTCTTTTACGCGGCTCTGTTGAAGACGCAGCACTGCTGCCACAGTGGCGAAATTATTGGCGACACGGTGGTCGAGTTCACGCAAGAAAAGTTCGCGCTCGGCGAGCTTTTCCTCCCGAGCAATGCGCGCTGCGCGGGCGCTGTCGCGAAAGGCTTGCGTCACGAGCACAACAAGCGCGCCGGCCCCGGCATTGATGATCGTGCGGGGGACGTCGAGCGGGTTTTCGAAGGCAAAGCTGTTTGGGAAGGGCAGTACGACATACCAAGCATAGAGCACGGTCAGCGCCAGAGTCGTCCATCCGGAAACGGCCCCGGAAAATAGCGTCGCGACAAGAACCGCAGGATAGCAGAGCGCGTAAGGGCCTGCGCCTGGCCAAGCCATGTCCAACAGCGTGCGCAAAGCTAGAAACCCGCCTGCGCAAATGATGGCGAAGCCCAGCGCTGTAACGGCGCGAGGCAAAGCCGGCGCGAACATGTCGCGCAGATCAATTTCCCCAAACTGTCTCAAGACGCCGCGCCTACTCCGGGCGAAACCCTGGCAGGCGGCGCCTGTTGTGTCGAGCATTTGAGCGTGGGGCGCGAAGCTGGTGCTTGCAAATTAGCAGCGGCATCTGAGCACTTAACTCATTTGGCGTCGTGACTAGAGCGCGGCTGCTATCTGCTTGGCGATAGTCTCAAGCTCACCGATGTCGGCTCTCTCGCCGTGACTGTGCCCCGCCAATCTTTGGCCCTCGTAGCGGGGGATGACGTGCCAATGCAGATGGAAAATTGTCTGCCCTGCCGGTGCGCCGCAAAAAGATACGACCGCAACGCCGTCCGGTTTGAGCGCCTTTTCGGTGGCGACCGCCAAGCGCTGCACTTGATTCAATAGTGGCCCAACTTGCTCGGGGGGGAGTTCGAGAAAGTTACGCGCCTTCGCCTTCTTTGGGACGACCAGCAAATGGCCGCGCGCTTGCGGGAAGATGTCCATGAAGGCGAGCACGTCGTCGTCTTCAAAGACTTTCACGGAAGGCACTTCGCCGCGCAGAATTTTGGCGAACAGATTGTTGTCGTCGTAGCTTCCGTGAAGGCTCATGCTGCAGCTCCTTTCGAGGGAACCTAGGGGAGCAGGGCGGTCCCGAAAAGGCCGCGAACGCGCAGGGCATGTTCGCCGTCCAGCTAGCGGACTAGAATGCGGCCATGAGTTCAGACCAAGGGCCGTTTGATCCGCCTCCTGCTGTAAGACCGAAACTGGTGCGGCCACGCGACGCCGCCACGCTCATTTTGGTGCGCGGCGGGCGCGAGGTCATGATGGGGCAGCGTGGCAAGGGGCATGTCTTCATGCCTGATAAGTGGGTGTTTCCCGGGGGGCGGGTGGATCCTACGGATTCGCGACTGCCTGCCGCCGCTGAGCTAACTGCTGAAACGGAATGGCTGCTTCAGCAGGGCGGGGTGGTGCGCCGGCCCCCCAGGGCCTTTGCTCTGGCTGCCGCCCGCGAGACCCTCGAAGAAACTGGGCTCCAAGTTGGGGGCCCTGATGGGCCGGATTTATCGAAATTCTCCCTGGTGGCTCGTGCTGTCACACCCCCTTACCGGCCGCGTAGGTTCGATGCTCGCTTTTTTATCGCGGACGCCGAAGCGGTCCTGTTTGATGATCGCCCTGCCAATGCCAGTGAGGAGCTTCTGCATGTCCGTTGGCTAAGCCTGGACGAGGCCGAACAGCAGGATTTGCCTACCATTACCCGCTTTATATTGAAGGAAGTCCGCGCCCGGCTGGGAGGGGAGAAGCTGCAGCCGCCGTTTTTACGCTACAGCCGTGGGGCTCAGACCATGGAAAGGCTGGGCTGAGCAGAGGTTTGGATTGACTTTGGCCTGGGCGCCCGTATTTTCGCGCGCTTCTTTGGACCCTAAACCCTCTTAACTGAGCTGCATCCGAGCGCGCCATGGCTAAGCCGACCGTCATCAAAATTCGCCTGAACTCGACGGCGGACACGGGCTACTTCTACGTGACGAAGAAGAACCCGCGCACCAAGACCGAGAAGCTCAAGTTCAACAAGTACGACCCGATTGCCAAGAAGCACGTCGAGTTTGTCGAAGGCAAAATTAAGTAGAGTTTGCCCAGCAGCCTCGTGCTGCTGATAAGATGCAGCCATGAGTTTCAGGCGCGTCAAAGCCGCTGTCCTTTTAATCGGCGATGAACTGCTCTCGGGGCGGACGCAGGATGTGAACCTGCGCGCCATCGCCAAGTTTCTCGCGCCGCTTGGTGTGCAGCTCGCAGAGGCGCGCGTCGTTTCCGACACGCCGGACGTGATAGCCGAAGCGGTTAATGCGCTGCGCGGCAAGTACGATTATCTATTCACTACGGGCGGCATCGGTCCAACCCATGACGACAAAACCGCTGACGCGGTTGCGGCGGCGTTCGGTGTGAAAATCGATGTCCGCGAGGATGCGCGTCAAATCCTTGAGGCGCATTACCTGTCTCGCGATGGTCTTAACGCTGCGCGCTTGCGTATGGCGCGTATTCCGGACGGTGCGTCTTTAATCGCCAATCCAGTCTCACGCGCGCCTGGCTTTCAGCTCGGAAACGTTTTCGTGCTTGCCGGGGTGCCGTCCATCGTGCGGGGCATGCTGGAAGATGTCGGCCATCGCATCGAGGGCGGTGCAATTGTGCGGACAGTGACGATACGCGGGAAGGGTTTACGCGAAGGAGAAATCGCGGCGAGCCTCGAAGCGTTAGAACTTGCCGCACAATCCGTGACCTTCGGCTCTTATCCGTGGTTTGATGCTGCGGGCGTTGGCGTGCATTTGGTGGCGCGCTCGCCCGATCCCGAGGCGCTGGCAAAAGCGCGCGAGGATTTGATCGCTCTTGTGCGCGCGTCCGGCGCCGAGCCTGAAGAGATCGAGGACGTCTAAGCGCTCGTGCGTTTGACCGCGTTATAATAGAGGCTGTTGTTGGCGCGCCAATCCATCCGGATTTTGCGATGCGCAAGCAGCCAGCTTTCGCCAACCTTTCGAAAGGTATCGACATAATAGCCGATATGATCGACGCCGATATCGGTCCAGGCAGACCAATACGTGCGTGCTCGCGCACTGTTCTGGCCAGTGATTTCTATGTGGCAGGTCGAGAGGTGGTGGCGGATGAAGCTTGCCGCATGCGGCCTTTGCCCCGGTTCTGACGGGCGCAGCCAGCGCTCCATCCAAGCTCGAATTTGCTGTTTGCCTTCGTAGCGAAAGGCGTCGTCAGCCGGCACGCCATCGGTTTCGAGAATGGCGTCTTCAGTGAAAACCGTGACGAAATCATCGACGCGTAGCCGATCGCCCGCCGCGGTATAGGCCGCAATCGTTTGCCGAATGGCTTCGCGCGCCAGCATTTCATCGGAATGCATCTTAGCCCACCATGACAAGTCCAGCGTCGACATTGATCGACTGGCCAGTGATGGTGCGCGCTTGGTCTGAGGCGAGGAACAGCGCCATGTGCGCCACATCTTCGGGCGTGCTCATTGTTTTGAGCGGCACGCCGGCGACGTTGGCGGCTCGCACATCGTCGTAGCTCACGCCCTTTTCCTTAGCGATGCGCTGCATGTAGCCGCGCATCAGATCCGTATCGATCGCACCCGGCACGATGCAATTGCAGCGCACGCCATACTCGCCTGCCTCTGTCGCGATCACTTTCGTCAGAACACGCAGGCCAGCTTTGGCGACAGAGTAGTGGCTCTTGCTTGGCATGCCGTTCCAACCGGCCGCGGATGAAAAATTGACGATAGAGCCGGTTTTCCGTTCCAGCATGGAGCGACGCAGCACTTCGCGGCTGCATAGCATCGCGGCGGTGACATCGACAGCGATCGTATTATTCCAATTGTCGAGCGTCTGTTCCCAGATGAACTTATCTTGGCCTGGTACGGCGGCGTTGTTCATCATCACATCGACTTGGCCCCAGCGACCCATTGCGGTTTCGACCATCGCCGCGACGTCATCTTCGCGCGTGACATCGGCTTTGACTGCGATGGCTTGTGGGCCGATCTCCTTGGCGACGTCCTCCACGAGTTCGACGCGTCGCGCAGCCAGCACGAGCTTAGCCCCTTCCTCAGCCATCATCTTCGCCATGACAGGTCCAAGTCCCGTGCTGGCGCCGGTGATGATGGCGATCTTATTTTCAAAGCGTCTCATGATTTCAGCGCTCGCCGCAGTGTTTCATGGGAGGTGTCAGAGCCATCGATGGTGCGGTTAAATCGTTCCTTGATGCGCCAGCCATCGGCTGTGCGAACGAGGGACCAATGATTTGCTGCGGCGCGCCAAACGAACCAGCGGTCGCCTTCGCGTTTGATCACGAACGAATAGGCCACGGCCTCTGCCGCGTCGCCCTTCAGCGTGATGTGCGGCGTTGCGGTGAGATGGGCCGAGCCGGTTCGAATGAGATCGATCTGCCCCTGGCTCTCATACATGGCGATCAAGTCTTTGGGGGCTATGAAGCGCGCGACACCGCCGGCATCGTAGGCGCCGCCTTCGATCCAGAGGGCCGCTGCTTCATGATTGGCGCCGCTATCGACCGCGGGGCCATACGTATTCAGCAGCCGGATGATTTCTAGCTGATCTTCAGCCGTCTGGACGCGCTTTTCCAGCGCCGCCAGCCGCTCTTCTACGCTCATGGCGCTTCCTCCCAATGCTCAGCTTATGTTTGTTCGTGATGATAGGGTTCCGGCGCGACTTGCTCAATGCGCCGGATATCGCCGAGGCGACGCTTACTCATTGGCGGAACGCTGGACACGTGCTCAGCCTTCCTCTAGGCGAATGGTCAAAGGCCGTCACGAGAGACGCCGCGACGAGGGGTTCCAGCGCGCGCGTGTCCGCTAAGGGAGAGGATTCTTCACACCATGCAGATGAGTGGAGAGCAGCGCATTGCCGCGCCGCGTCAGCGCGTGTGGGCGGCGCTCAACGATCCGGAAGTGCTCAAGCGCTGCATTCCGGGCTGTCAGTCTCTTGAAAAAGAGTCGGATGAGCGCTTGCGCGCGGTGGTGGAAGTCAAGATCGGGCCAATCGGCGCGCGCTTCAACGGCGTGGTGACGTTGTCCGATCTCGATGCGCCAAATGGCTACACCATTACTGGCGAGGGACAGGGCGGCACGGCTGGCTTTGCCAAGGGCGGCGCGAAGGTTCGGCTCGCCGACGACAATGGCGGCACGCTCCTTTCATACGATGTCGACGCGCAAGTCGGTGGCCGCCTCGCACAGTTGGGCGGGCCGATGATCGACGCCACCGCCAAGCAGCTGGCTGGAAAATTCTTTCAGCAACTTGGCGAAGTGCTCGCACCGGGCGCGGCAACAAGCACTTCTACGGGTGCGACCGCATCGCGCGCCGCTTCGGGCGCCGCTGCGTCTGGCGCATCTGGCGGTATCCCAATCGTGTGGCTACTGGCCGTGCTTTCCGGCGCGCTGATCGGTTATTTGATCGGACGCGGCCAAGGAGGCAGTTCCGATTGGATGGGACTCGCCATCGGTTTGCTGCTCGTTGTCGTAGCAGCAGGCGCCTTCCATATGGGGCGCCGCTTGGGCGCGCCGATCGTGCATCTCGATCAAGCGCTGCTTGCGCGGCTTGGCGCGGAGAACCGCAAGTGAAGCCGGCGCCGTTCGACTATGTCGCGCCGCGCACTGTCGAAGAAGCCTGTCAGTTGCTGAGTGAAGCTGGCGGCGGTGCGACTGTGCTTGCGGGTGGGCAGACTCTGATGCCGTTGCTGGCGCTGCGCATGAGCCAGCCTTTCATCATTGTTGATATCAACCGCATTGCAGCGCTGCAGGGCGTTTCCAAGGTTTCCGGCGGAACCCGCATTGGGCCGGTCACGCGGCAGAATGATGCGCTTGTCGATCCAACCTTGAAGCAAGCGCTGCCTGTTTTGGTGACGGCGCTCAGCCATGTCGGCCATCATCAAACGCGTAATCGCGGCACTATTGGTGGTTCGATCGCGCTTGGCGAACCGGCGGCCGAAATGCCGGCGACTGCCGTTGCGCTTGGCGCCAAGATTGAGGCGCGTTCGGTGCGCGGCGTGCGCAGCATTGCCGCAGAGGATCTGTATCTCGGCCCGTACATGACAACGCTTGAACCGGACGAACTGGTTACAGGCATCGACTATCCCGAATGGCCAGCGGGCACGACGCCGGTATTTCGTGAAGTGGCGCGCCGGCCCGGTGATTTTGCGTTGATCGGATTGGTGGGCGCTTTGGGGGTCGAAGACGGCCGGATCACACGTGCGGGGCTGGGCTGGTTCGGCATGGGGGCGACCCCGATTAAGGCGCGGCAAGCCGAACAGGCGCTCTTAGGCCAATCCGTATCCGGCATTGATGTTCAGGCAATCGCCGAACTTGCTGTGGCCGATACCGCACCATTCGATGATCACCATGCCAGCGCGGATTATCGCCAGCGTGTGGGCAAGCGCGTATTCGCGCGCGCTTTGGCAGAAGCGCTCGACATAAGGCAGGCGGCATGAGCGAGCATCGCATCAATGTGGAAGTCAACGGTCGCCAGCAACATGCGACCATCGAAGGGCGCCTCACGCTAGGCGATTTTTTGCGCGTAAATTGCGGCTATACCGGCGTGCACCTTGGCTGTGAGCACGGCGTTTGCGGCGCATGCACTGTGATTGTGGATGGCAAGGCTGTCCGGTCGTGCCTGATGCTCGCGGTGCAGGCCGATGGCGCAAAAATCACGACGGTGGAAGGTCTGGCTTCACCTGATGGCGCGCTTCATCCCGTGCAGCAGGCGATGCGCGATGAACAT
Source organism: Alphaproteobacteria bacterium (assembly GCA_030430715.1). GTDB lineage: Bacteria > Pseudomonadota > Alphaproteobacteria > Caulobacterales > Aquidulcibacteraceae > Vitreimonas. The sequence goes on along the minus strand of JAUIJZ010000010.1, from coordinate 32,573 downwards.
GCGCTGCAATGCGGCTTTTGTACGCCAGGCGTGGTGATGACATTGGCTGCACTGACGCAAGACGGCGCCCGTCCCAGTTCGGAGACCTTGTTGGACGCGATGTCCGGACACATCTGCCGCTGCACAGGATATCAGGGCATTCGGCGCGCCGCGCGTAAGCTTGCGGGAGAAAACTCATGAGCGCGCCCGGCACTGGCGCCGCGCGCTATATCGGCCAGCGCGTGCCGCGCAAGGAAGATGCGCGCTTGCTCACGGGGCGTGGCCAGTTTGTCGATGATGTTGCCGTGCCTGGCATGCTGCACATCGCCTTTGCGCGCAGTCCGATAGCGCGTGGGCGTATTGTTTCGATCGATACGAGTGCTGCGCGTGATTTGCCGGGTGTGCATGCGGTCTTCACATATGAAGACATTAAGGATCAGCAGGCCGACTTTCTGAGCTTCTATTTGGCGCCAATCGAGGTTCGCGTAACGCCTCTGGCCGATGGGCGTGTCGCGCACGTCGGCGACCCGGTGGCGCTTGTTGTCGCCCAGGACCGCTATGTTGCCGAGGATGCGGTTTCCCTGATCGAAGTTGCGTACGAAGAAGAAGACCCGGTGGTCACGCTCGATGACGCCCGCAACAATCCGTCTATTCACCCGGATGCGGAGTCAAACATCGCCGCGGATATGGGTGATGAGGATATAGACGATAACCTTCAGGCCCTTCTCGATAACGCGCCGCATCTGATCACCCACAAGGTGATACACCAGCGTATCTCACAATCGCCGATGGAAACGCGTGGCGTTGTCGCTGTGCCCGAAGGCCCCGAAGAGCTTACTGTGTACATCACGTGCCAGAGCCCGCACGCTGTGGCGCGTTGGCTATCGCTCGTGCTTGGGATGCCGCAGGGAAGCATCCGCGTCATCGCCAAGGATGTGGGCGGCTCATTCGGCCTTAAGAATCATCCGTGGCGTGAAGAAACATCCGCGATCCTGGCGGCAAGAAAGCTGGGCAGGCCGATCAAATGGATAGAGGATCGGCTCGAAAACCTTACCGCGGCCAATCAGGCGCGAGAGCAGGAAATGACTTTACGCGTTGCGTTCGACGCGGAAGCCAAACTAGTCGCGTCGCACGGCGATTACAGCGTCAACAACGGCGCTTACCCGCTTGGCGCTGACGCCAACATCGCGGTCCATATGTTCATCTGGCCGGCGTACAAAATGCCTGCCTACAGCTTCCTTTCGCGCGGCTGGTACACGAACACGATCGGGCTTGCGGCGTATCGCGGCCCATGGGCGATGGAATCTCTGGCGCGAGAAACGGCGCTTGATGCTGCCGCTCGCAAAATTGGGGTCGATCCAATCGAGATCCGCCGCCGCAACCTAATTTCGCTGAAGGATCAGCCGGCCACGTCGGGCCTTGGCGTCTATGTCGATGACATCACACCGGCGGAATGTCTGGAAAAGCTTCTGCAGAATTTCGACGTTGCAGCTTTCCGCGCTGAGCAGGCGGCGGCGCGCAAAGAGGGACGCTATCTCGGCCTAGGCATCGCAACCTATATCGAGCCGACAGGTGCTGCGGGCTCGATCAGCGTGATGACCGGGGAACTCGCACAATTGCGCATTGAGCCGACCGGTAAGGTCACGGCGATGATGAGCACGCATAGCCAAGGCCACGGCACGCAAACAACAATGGCGCAGGTAATCGCGGATAGGCTTGGCGTGCCGTACGACGATGTCACCGTATTCGAAGGCGATAGCTCACGCGGCGGCTATACGCCTGGCGCGGCGGGCAGTCGTCAGGGCGTGATCGGCGGTGGGGCTGCGATTAAAGCGTCGGAGCTGTTGGCGGACAAAGTCAAACGTTTGGCCGCTCACTTGCTCAACGCGAATACGGAAAGCATCCGCATTGAGGCGGGCATGGTCCATGTCGAGGGCGCGCCGGAGATGTCGCGTACTCTACGTAGTATTGCTGAGACCGCTTATGGCGAGCCCGATAAGCTGCCGCAGGATTTCGAGGCGGGTCTTGAGGCGCAGTATCGTTACACGCCTCCGCCGGTCACGTTCACCAGCGCCGCGCATGCGTGTGTGGTTGAAGTTGATATTGATACCGGCTTCGTGAAAATCCAGCGTTGGATTTCTTCGGAAGACTGCGGGACAGTCATTCACCCCGCCGTGGTGGAAGGACAAATTGCGGGCGGGCTCGCGCAAGCGATCGGCACTGTATTGCTGGAGGAAATGTCCTTCGATGATCGAGGCAATCCAACTGCGGCGACGTACAAGGATTACATGCTCCCGGCGATTTCCGATGTGCCGACATTTGAGTTTCTGCATGCCAATACGCCGTCAAAATCGGTCGGCGGCATACGTGGGGTAGGCGAAGGCGGCGCGATTATTGGGCCGCCAACGCTGGTGAATGCGATCGCCGACGCGCTAAGCCAATTTGGCGAATTGCCGGTGGATTTGCCGCTGACGCCCTCGAAATTGTTGGACTTCATTGAGGGGCGTCCGGTTCGCAAACCGAAAGAGGCCAAACGTGCGCCTCCGACGCCTGCATCTCCTCCGCCATCTGCGCCTCAGCCGGCGGCCGCGGCGGCGCCAAGCGCAACCGCAGTTTCGGCTGATGGCGATTGGGCGATGACAATTCATTCGCAAATGGGCGCCCAGGAAATGAAGGCGCGTTTCTCCACTGAGGGCGGGCGCCTTACGGGCAAGCTCATGAGTGATCAGGGCGATCAGGAATTTGAGGGCCGGGCTGCCGGCGATACGGTCGCCTGGGAGATGAAGGTCACCAAGCCCGTTTCGCTGACGCTGAAATACGACCTCAAGATCGAGGGCGATAAGCTCAGCGGCAAGGTGAAGATGGGCATTTTCGGCACCTCTAAAGTGACTGGCGAGCGCCTCTAGCCGCACCCCAGCCTGCTTGGCGTGCGAGACGGTCGCCGCTACATTCGCGTCGCTCATGCGGGCGTGGCGAAATAGGTAGACGCAACGGACTTGAGCAAAATTGAGTGCCCGCGCGGAAACGCGCGGTGCAGAACCGCTCAAATTCGGGGGAGCCTTCGCTGGTGATCCCGAGCCAAGCCTTCATATCGAAGGAAGGTGTAGAGACTAGACGGGCGGCGCCTAAACTTCGCTTCAAGCGAAGCACGGCGAAGGGATAGTCCAGACCACGAACCCGCCTTGGCGTTTTGGCGCCGGGGCGCGGGCGGCGAAAGCCGAAGTGGTATGAAAATCCGTAGGGTCGAAAGACTCGTGCCGGTTCAAGTCCGGCCGCCCGCACCATTGAGCTTGAGCCGCTGCGGCAACCGGTTGTGGTGTAGCGGCGCTTTCATTCAGTTTGTCGTGAAGGTTGGTTGTCGATCCGCCATCGCGCCGCCACATCCGCGCCTCGCTTGCCATTCACTATGTGTGTCAGTGGCGGGCGTTAGTGGGGCTGACGCGATGCGCGAAGCGAATCTCGCGCGAACCCGTTCCGGGCGATTGAGCCTAGTCCGGACCGCAATGAGTAGGTGTTAGCCGAATGGATCACGACTTCTGCAATGTGGACGGCGCCCGGCGCCTCAAGCAGCGGATCGAGGAATATTGGCGCGAACGAGGCTACGAGGTTGAAGTGAAACTCGTCGAAGCAGGCTTTGTCGCGGCGATGCGCTCAGCACGGACGGACGTGCGAAGCGACATGGTCAACGGTCTGCCAACACGCCAGGACGAAGAAGAGCACGAACGCTCGCGCCCTAGTCATCGCGGCTTGATGGAGGTCGCGTAAGCGCCTGCGGCTCAAGGGTTAGGGGCGAGCCGACAAAAGACGGCGGCACGCCGGCGCTAATTGCGTGAAATGATCTATGAGGACGTCGGCGCCCATGCGTTCGACGTCCTCTTCGCTATAGCCAAAGCGAACCAGCACAACGGGTGCGCCAGCGCCGCGCGCAGCACCGATATCGGCGGCGGTGTCGCCAATCATGACGGACCTGCGCACAGACCCGCCAGCGCGCGTGACGGCGGCGCGATAATGTTCCGGATGCGGCTTGCGCTGGGTCACGGCATCGGCGCCGACAATAGCGGAAAAGCGTGAAGCAAGGCCCAGCGCTTCAAGCAGCTGACTGGAGAGTTCTGTGCGCTTATTGGTGCAGACCGCGAGTTTGGCTCCTGCGCTGGCGAGGTCATCGAGTGCCTCGAGCACCCCGGGAAATGGGGCCGACCGTGCGGCGATGTCGGCGCGGTAAAAGTCGATGAAGGCGTTGGTGAGCTGATCCAGCCGGGCAGGTGAATAATTCACACCGGCCAGGGTCGAGGCGCGCTCGATCAGCACGCGGGCGCCTTGGCCTACCATGCGCCTGGTCGCGTCCAGAGAAGCGTGTGGCAACCCCTCAAGGTCCATCACCTGGTTGAGCGCTCGCACCAAATCAGGGGCGGAATCCACCAAAGTGCCGTCCAGATCGAAGACAATGGTCGCGTCGGCTAGTTCGCCGCTGGTCATGGATGGTCCCGCAAAGCGCTCCTGGGCTAAGACTAGCCCAGGATTCGGACAAGCAGGTCAAACACACATGAGTCGAGCGCGAGCTGCGATCATTCTGGCGGCGGGACAAGGCACGCGGATGAAGTCCGACCTGCCAAAGGTGCTCCATGCGGTAGGCGGCCGTCCGATGATCGATTGGGCCATAGCGGCGGCCTCCGAGATTGGCGCCGCGCGGATTGTGGTGGTGACTGGCGCCCACGCGCCGGCGGTCGGGTCCCACGTCACCGCCAAGCTGGGCTCAGACGCCGTCGCGGTTCAGGATCCGCCCCTCGGAACTGCGCACGCTGTGCGCGCAGCGGAGGGCGCGCTGGCCGATTTCGATGGCGATGTGGTCGTCCTTTATGGTGACGCGCCCTTCGTTCCGGCCGACAGGCTAGAGCGTCTGTTCACGCAGCGCTCTGGCGGCAATCTCGTCGTGCTTGGTTTCGAGGCCGCCGATCCAACCGGCTATGGGCGCATTGTGCGCGGCGATGATGGCAGTGTTGATCGCATCGTTGAGCAAAAAGACGCAAACGAAACCGAACGCGCGGTGAAGTTGGTGAATTCGGGCGTGCTATGCGCCGATGCGCGGACGCTGTTCAAGTTGCTGGCGCAGATCGGCAACGACAATGCCAAGGGCGAATATTATCTGACGGACGTCGTTGCGGTCGGCCGTGCCAATGGCAGCGCGACGCATGTGCTCATTGGCGAGGAAGCTGACGCGCTCGGCGTCAATTCCCGCGTCGAGCTTGCGGCTGCGGAAACGATTTTTCAGGCACGTACGCGCAAGGCGGCGATGGAAGCTGGCGTGACGATGATCGACCCCGCGACCGTATATTTTTCCTATGACACCGAACTCGCGCCTGACGTTGTGATCGAACCGAATGTGTTTTTTGGGCTGGGCTGTAAGGTCGGCAAGGGCGCGCACATTTACGCGAATTGTCACTTCGAGCAGGCTGAAATCGGGCCCAACGCAAATGTTGGCCCATTCGCGCGTTTCCGCCCGGGCACAAAGCTCGCCGACAAGGCCAAGGTTGGCAATTTCGTTGAGATCAAGAACGCTAATCTCGGGCCTGGCGCCAAGGTCAATCACCTCAGCTATATTGGCGATGCCGATGTGGGCGCGCGCGCCAATGTCGGCGCTGGCACGATCACCTGCAATTATGACGGCTTCTTCAAATATCGCACTACGATTGGCGAGGAGGCCTTCATCGGTTCGGACACTGCTTTGGTCGCGCCGGTGAAGGTCGGCGCGCGCGCCTATACGGGGTCGGGCAGCGTCATCACCAAGGATGTTCCTGACGGCGGGCTCGCTGTTGCGCGTGGGCGTCAGGCGAACATTGAAGGCTGGGCCGACGCCAATCGCGAACAGAAGTTGAAGGAAAAAGCCGAAAAGGACGCCAAGAAGTGAGCGCCGATCTCGCCAAGCTGAATGCGGCGCGCGCCGCGCTCGATTTCATCAAGGACGGCATGGTTGTCGGCCTCGGCACCGGTTCGACTTCCGCCCATTTCGTGCGGCTTCTGGGCGAGCGTGTGCGTGAGGGTTTGCGCGTCAAAGGCGTGCCGACCTCAGAAGCGACGAAGCAATTGGCCGAGCAGGTCGGCGTGCCGCTGTTGGAGATCAGCCAAGTCACGTCGATTGATGTCGATGTTGACGGCGCCGATGAGATCGATCCCGCTTTCCGCCTCGTGAAAGGCGGCGGCGGCGCGCTCTTGCGCGAGAAGATTGTCGCCGCAGCCAGCAAGGAAATGGTGACCATCGCCGATGAGACGAAGTGGGTCGATACGCTGGGCGCTTTTCCGCTGCCGGTGGAAGTGACTCGCTTTGGTTTCAATCTGACGCTTGAGCGCGTGCATCAGGTAATGCGCGACACGGGATGCGCCGGCGATAAGGTCGTGCTGCGCGTCGCTGGCAAGTCGAACGAGCCTGTGATTACCGACGGTGGCAATTATGTGCTCGACGCGCACGCCGAGCGCCTATGCGATCCTGAAGCGATCGCATTCGCGCTCAGTCAAATTCCCGGCGTGGTGGAGCACGGCCTGTTCATCGGCCTGTCGCGCACTGTGATACTCGGCAAAGCCAAGGGCGCAGAAGTGAAGCGACTCTAGCTTAGCCTGTGAAGCAATAGACGCTGAACTTGTTGCCGTCGGGATCGCGAAAATACGCGCCCTCGGCGCCGCGGGCGAATTCGCGCGGTCCTGGAGGGCCTTCGCAAGTGCCGCCATTGGCAAGAGCGGCGGCGTGAGCGGCGCCGACCGCCTCCTTGCTGGAGGCGCGAAGTCCGATCGTGAGTCCGTTTGAGATCGTCATCGGCTCACCATTGCGCGGTTTGCCGGCAATGAGCATGCCGCCTTCCGTCATGTAGAGCACGTGATCCGGATCGAACATTTGACCTTCGCCGTGGCCTAGCGCTCCGAGAACCGCATCATAGAATTGCTTGCTGCGCTTGGCGTCGTTCGAGCCCAGTACGACATTGGTGAACATGACGCGTTTCCCTCCGCTCAGGATTATCCTTGTGAGGATTTAAGCCTGGGGACGGCGCGATGACAATGCAGCCAAGGTCTGCGAAATTGAAATATCGCTTAGGCGCGTTTGCGCGGCTTGGCCTCTGCTTTTTTTGCAGTTTTGCGGACGGTTTTCGCTGAAACCCGTGCTGCTGCCGCGCGTGTTGCGGCGGGCTTTTCCGGCTTGCATTTGGGGCAGGCGCAGATGTCCTTCAGGTACTGATTGAAGTAATTCTTGCCGTAATCATAGGCCAGTTCCTCGCCCGGCTTAATGTTGCGCTTGGCGTGGATATAAACCCGGCCCTTGTGGATGTTGGGCTCGCAATTCGGACGGCAGGAATGATTGATGTAGCGCGCCGTATTCCAGCGCGGCGCGCCGTCGATGGTTTTCCGCGAATGGATCTCGAAAAGATACTTGGAGCGGCTTTTTTCTTCCTGCTCCTTGGTGATTTCCACGCCCGTATATTCAATCACGCAAGAACCTTTTGGGATTGGCTCATTGGCGTAGAGGCCAAGTCCCGTGCGCGAGCGGCGAACAGCGAGGTCGAAATCTCCGGGCTTGTAGCTCAGTCTCGTCATGAACGAATCCATCTTGTGCGGGATACGCTTTTAAAGCCGCAAATTTAGTGTGTTTGGCAAGGCCTTTGGCGGTGGTTATCGCACTGACAGCCCAATTGTGAAGCGTTGCGAAGGCGCGAAGCTTTCAAGGCCTGCGCCGTCCTCACGCACTTCAATCTCTTCGTCCAACAGGTTTTCCGCTGAGAATTCGACCGCGAGATGTTGCGTAAGGCTGATCGACAGGCGCGCATCGACATTGAGCGCGGCGCTAAGCCGGCGGGTGTTGAGATCGTCTTCCCAACGCGCGCTTTCCCAGCGTGCGTCAGTGAAAAGCGTTGTGTTTGGCAGCACACGCCAAATCGCGCCGAGCGTTGCGGTCAGCTCGGGCGCTTGCGCGGGCTGTAGCCCGATCAATTGCGGTGCGTTTGGCGCGCTTGCGACTTCGGCGTCGGTTGCGGCGATGCCGGCCCGCAGATCGATATTTGGGGCGAGGCGCCAACGGGTGTCGGCTTCGAGCCCCAACGCTTCGATGCGCCCGAGATTTTGGCGCTGGCGAATATCGCCCGATGCGCTCGAACTGATGGTTACATTGCCAATCGCATCATCGAGTTCATTGTAAAACAGAGTGACGCTCCAATTGTCGCCACTGGCGCCAATTTCGGCGCCATAAAGCCGTTCGGCTTCGAGCGCCGGATTGGCGAGCGTGGTGTCGCTGCCGACGCGAAATGGACGATGCAACTCGTTCAAATTCGGCGCGCGAAAGCTGGTGTAAGCCGCAGTCCGGAGCGCAAAGCCGCCCATATCGCGGCGCAAGCCAAGACGCGCACTGGGCACGACTTCGTCGGCGTCCGGTGGCGCGGCGACGTCCGGCGCGAGTGGCAGGGCCGCGCCGGTGGCGACAACGTAATCGTGCCGATGTCCATCAAAAGCTGCGGAATAGTCAGCACGCAGGCCGCCGGTGGCGAGCCACGGGCCAGCTTGATGGCTGACTTCGCCATAAAGTCCAGCGATTGCGGTGGATCCGCCGGCGATGCGTCCGTTGGTCAGGCCGAAGCCAGAACGTTCGCGTGTTTCGCCATCGGCATAGCGCACGTCCGCGCCCCATTCCCATTGCGTGTCGTCGCTATGGGCGCGATAGGCGACGTTGCCGCCAACGCCCAAGGCTGGCGTCTCGTACTGATCGTTCACGACATTGGTCGAGCTTCGATCTGCGCTAACTGCGGCAGAACTATTTGCGAAATCGGATTGCACCACCCAGCCCTGCGCACGCCAACCGCGATCATCGGTGGATTGCGCGTATGTCAGTGCGAGCGTAGCGCCGCGGGAACGGCTCTCGGCGCCGACAAGGCCGGCGCCGCGCGTTTCCTCGTAAATGCCAAAGCGTAAAGAGGCGTGGCCGCTGGCGCTAATCCAGCGTGTGCTTGCGGCGGCGCTATCGAAATAAGCTTCCGTGTCGGCGGCAGCGCGCCCTGCGCGTATGGGCACGTCGCCATCATAATGCTCACCGGCCGCAGCGAAGCTGAGCTGGCCTGCGCCTGCGTGCAAACCTGCGCGCGCGTATCCGCCCTCGCCAGCAGCGACATTGAGTGTAAGCGCGTCGGGAGTTTCCGCTTCGCGGAGTGCGATCACGCCAGTCAGCGCGCCCGCGCCATAAGGGCCTGCGCCAGCGCCGCGCACGATGTCGATCTGATCGATGCTCTCGCGTGGAATAGCGCTCCAAATGACCCAACCGCCGAACGGATCGTTTAGCGGAGCGCCTTCCAGCGTGACCAAAGCGCGGCCCGCGCCGGATGGCGCGATCGCCCGTAGGCTCGCGCCCTGGATGGTGGCATTGGCGACCAGCGATGTGGAGCGCCGAAACAGGCTGGCGCCTGGGGCAGCGCGGAGCGCCTCATCGACGCGCGGGACAACGGCCAGCTCATTCGGATCGATGCGGACAGTGCTGAAAGCCTCGTCCCGAGCGGCTTCTCCGAGCCGGGGCGGGGCGACAACCACGATTTCTACGGGGGGTGAAGCATCCATGCCAAAGGGCTAGGCGAGGCGGTCTGGCTGATCAACTGCACAGCCTTGCGTCTCACCGACGCTGTTGCATCGGATAGCGGGCGCCATTAAGTAGCGCGACCCGTGATTTGGGGTGTAGCCAAGCGGTAAGGCAGCGGTTTTTGGTACCGCCATTCCTAGGTTCGAATCCTAGCACCCCAGCCACCCTTCGCGCTTATCGGCGCGTTGCGCGGGCCGTGGGCGCGGTCTATAAGCCGCGCTCCTCGGAGCATAGCTCAGCCTGGTAGAGCACCACGTTCGGGACGTGGGGGTCGTAAGTTCGAATCTTGCTGCTCCGACCATTTTTTGCGGAAAACCAGGTCCGCTAGCCTTGTCCGTGCAGGAATAGCCATAGGCCGCCGAAGCAGACGGCCAGGATTAGCGTCCAGCGCGTGGTTTCCGCCAGCATGTGGACCATGCGTCGAAACGGATCGAACATGGAGAGGGACAGGGCGACGGCAAAGCCGGCCATGGTGGCGAGCCAGACCTCAAATTCCCCCAGGCTGCTATCCGTGGCCGAGATATAGCCTAAGAATGCGCCAAGGCCGCCCAGGCATACCCTGACCAAGCCCTTGAGGATGGTGCTGCCGGTGCGATGAGGATTTTCGGCGCGTGGAGGAGGGGTATGGGGCGGCTCAATTGCCGCAGGCGCTCCAGATGGCGGTAATGCCGGCGCCCGGCCCAAGGCATAGCGAAGGCTGCGCCACGCCTCCGCCTCTGCCTCGGCGCGCCGCTGCTGCTCATGCATCCAGTCGTCGCTGGGGGGGCCAAGCGTGCGCCGCCCGTCCATGCGCCATATTCCTCCAGGTCCCACTGGCATAACATGGCGCGGCGTCCGCCCCCCGTCCATCGCCAGTGGCAGTTGCGGGGGCTACAGCTTGCCTTCCGGTCCCGCGCATATCACTTCTCGGGGGCTGCGGCGGTATGCCGAGGATGGAGGGTCTGACCTGTGAAGCAATTCCTCATCACGGTGGCGGGCGTACTGGTTGGCTTGGCGCTGTTCGTCTTCGTTGCGCCAGTGTTGTTGTTTTCAATGATACTGGGCGCGGCCCAGCCGCCAGCGCAGCCAGCACAGATGGTTCTATCGTTAGATATGCGCACGGCGATGCCGGATCAGCCGCCGCAAAATCCATTCGCCTCGCTCAGCGCCGCGCCGTCCTTGCTCAACGTGCTCAGCCGTATCGAATCCGCCGCCCATGACGATCGCGTGCGCGGTCTTTACGTGCGCGCCAACACAACGGGCATGGCGGCCGCGCAGGCCGAGGAAATTCGCACAGCGCTTGCCGCGTTCCGCGAGGAAGGCAAGTTCGTGGTCGCGCATTTGCAAAATGACGGCGTGCGCATGTCTATGCCGGGCTACATGGCGGTCGCTGACGCCGACGAGCTTTGGCTGCAAGGTGCGAGTGAGTTCATGCCGATGGGCGTAACCTCGGAGGGAATATTCCTCGGCGGCGCGCTGCAGCGTTATCGCGTTCAGGCTCAGTTTGAGGCGCGTGAGGAATATAAAACCTACGCCAACCAATACACAGAGCGAGGGTTCACTGAAGCGCATCGTGAATCCACGGTCGCGTTAATGCAGAGCATGTATGACAACATGCTTGCCAATATCGCAGCCGACAGAGAGATCCAGGTCGCCGACTTGGCCGCGGCGATCGAGGCTACGCCTTTCACGGGGCAGCGCGCCGTCGAATTGCGATTGGTCGACCGGCTCGGCCGGCCTGAGGACGCCGAAGTCGCAGCGCTCGACCGCGCCAATAACAATAGCGCGCAAATGATCGATTTTGCAGCGTATCAGCCCCGCATCTCAACGGGCGGTCGTGTTATTGCAGTGGTTCAAGGCGAGGGCGCGATTGTGTCCGGACCGGAAACCGTCGACCTGCTTGGCGGTGCTTCGAATATGACCAGCGACCTCATCGCCCAGGCGCTGCTTGACGCATCGGACGACGAGGATGTCGCGGCGATTGTCTTCCGCGTTTCAAGCCCTGGCGGATCGGTAGTCGCTTCGGACCAAATCCTGGCTGCTCTGCGCACCGCGCGTGAGCGTGGAAAACCTGTCGTGGTGTCGATGGGCGAAGTCGCGGCGTCAGGCGGCTATTACGTCTCGGCCGATGCCGACGAAATCATTGCCTCGCCCTCGACAATCACCGGGTCAATCGGCGTTGTCGGCGGCAAGCTCATTCTTGGGCCGGCGCTGCAGCACTATTTCTCCGTCAACACGGAGATGCTGTCCGTGGGCTCTCCGATGACGGAAATGTTCAGCACCGAACGGCCTTTCAACCAAGCTGAGCGCGCCGCGTTCTCGGCATTTATCGACCGCGCCTACGCCGATTTCGTCAGTCTGGTCGCTGAAGGCCGAGATATGACGCCAGAACAAGTGCGGGAGGTTGCGCGGGGACGAGTCTGGACAGGCCGGCAAGCGCTAGAGCGCGGGCTCGTCGATCATCTGGGCGGTTTCTCTGTCGCGGTGGCGCGTGCGCGCGAATTGGCGGGCATCGAAGCAGATGCCCGCGTGCAATTGCGACATTACCCAATGCAGCAGAATGCGTTTGCGTCTCTGGGGCGTCTGTTTGGCGTCTCGGCCGAGGCGGTGGAGGGGCTGGCTCGTCTTAATGCGGCGCTCTCAAACCCGCGCGTGCAGCAGGCTCTGGAGGCAATACGCGAAGAGGATGTGAATGTGCGCGCCGAGGCGCCGCGCATCAGCGTCCGCTGACCTCAAGCGAGGCCATCGTCATGCGGGGCTGAAACGCATGCACGCGGGCATGAACGCGGGCAATTTCGTCAGCGCTTAATTGCGCTTCCACGGCACGGATGCGTGCGGCGGCGTCCTCTCCGCCTCGTCGTGCGGCGAGCCGCAGCCAGAACAAGCTTTCGCTTGCGTCGGCGGTGACGCCGCGTCCTTCTTGGTAGAAGACGCCGAGATTATATTGGCTATCGGCGACATCTCGCTCGGCTGCGCGGCGGAACCAAAGCAAAGCCGCCGCGTCATCGGCGGATGCGCTGTCGCCGCTGGCATAATAAACGCCAAGATCATGCATCGCCCGCGCATGTCCAGATTGCGCCGCGCGTTCGGTCCAAAGCCGTGCCTGCGCGCGATTTGCTGACAGGCCCGTTCCGCGCAGATAAGCGTTCGCGAGAAAGTATTGCGCTGGCGCAAACCCTTGTTCGCTGAGGATACGTAGGCGTGCCGCGGCTTCGCGCTCGCGCCCATCCAAGAGCAAGCCCCAAGCGGCGCGGGTATCATCTGAGAGCTCAGCAGCCGAAGCGGGCGGCGTGGGCGCATGAGCCTCGGCACTGCTGTCATTTTGGAGGCGCCACACCGAGCTTAGCAAAAGGATCGCGGCGACATAACAGGCGACGCGCAAGGGCAGCCAAGACTTTGCCCGCGGTGGGGCGGCTGCCGGTGTGTCGAGGCTGGCTTCTGTCGCTCCGCGGGCTTTGGCGATGTACTCATCTTCGACTGGAAGCAATTCCAGCGGGGCGTCGTCCACTGTTTGATCAGCGTTGCTTTGCATACGGTGTGCGGCGGCCTTCATGGCGTGCGCCGTGTCTTTCAACGTTAGCGTCTTCGTGTTTTTTATTGGCGGAAGACCTGTGAGTGCGTGTGCGAGCGCGTCAATGGTTCGCGTCGCTTTCGCGCGTGGCGCCGCTTCACCCAGCATTTGCCCTGCTAGCGCGGCGGCGCCGAATAAGGCGGGCTCATAGGCGAGCGTGGCGATTGGTTTGGTGTCTAGAGCCTGTGCGAACTCTTTGGCTGAGATTTCCGGCCGTTTCGGTACACCACACATCGACATAACAAGTAGAGGGTCACTAGTGCCGCGTTCGTTTTTGAGATCTTTCAGAATATTGTCGGTGTTGCGCAGGCTGGCGAGTTCGGGGGCGGCCACAATAACGGCTTCATCAGCGAGGGTGAGTGCGCGTCGAACCCAAGGATGCCAAGCATGCGGCAAGTCCAGCACCACGAACGAAGTGGCGCGGCGCGCACGCGTGACCAGATGTTCAAGTGTCGGAATGTCAATTTCGTATGCGGGATTGAGTTCTGTCGGCGCGGCGAGAATTTGCAGGCGCGGCGTATGGTGGACTGCGGCGCGCTCAATGGCGCCGATGTCTTGAGCGCCAGCCGCATCTGCGAATGTAAGCGTCGCTGGGCGTTGAACATTGAAAGCCGCCGCGCCGAAGCCAATGTCGAGATCGATCAAAGTGGTTTCGGCGCCGTGTCTTTCGGCGAGGGACCAGGCCAGGTTGTGCGCCAGCGTAGATGCGCCGACGCCGCCGCGTGCACCCATGATTGCGATGACATGCGAAGTGTCCGCCTCTGCATAAAGGCCGCAGACCGCGCGAACGAGATCATCTTCGCGGATGGGCGGCACAACGTATTTCACGCCCCTGGCTGCAAGTTCGCGTAGTAGGCCGATATCGTTGACAGCGCCGACGACGAAAATTTTTCCCTTCTCACCCATCCTAGTGAGCAGATGATCGACGCCGTCTAATAATTCGCGTGCCCGTAGCGTGCTGTCCAGGATGAGCAGATCGGGCGGTGGCTGGTGATCGAAACGCGCCAGGGCGGCGTCTACGCCGCCGCGTTCAATGGTGATCGATGCGCGCGCCATACGGCGGTCGGACGCGAAGGCGTCCAGCATGCCGCTGATTTCTTGGCGATCCCAACTGCCATGAATCGTGATTGGCGGTGCAGGCTGCTCGTAGGCTGGATCATTTGATCTCCCGGCAGGTTGTTGCTGCGTAAGCTCTAGTTCGTTCTCCGCAACTGGCGCATGTGCGGAGGCATGAGAAGCGATCATTGAAATCGCGTCGGCTTCAAAGCGTTGTTGCGCTGAGCTGATTGGTGGCGTGGTCAAAACGGGTGTTGTCTCGGGGGCAAACACTGGCTCGGCATCATCCGCTGCGCATTCTGCATGCGTGATGCATTGGTGCTCAGCCTCTACAGGCGCCGATTCATGCCAAGAGAACGCGCATGCATGCTCGTCGCCGGCGTCCTCTTCGCCGGTCCAAGCGCCCATAGCGGCGATTTCGTCCGCATCCGGGGGATCAAACGGCGCTTCTTCGTCCTCGCGAGGCGTTTCGATTGCGATCGGGGACGGCGCCGTAGCGGCCCTGACGCGAATGCGCGGTTTCTCTTGTGGTGGCGCCATTTTGCGCATGCGGGCGCGCGCCCGTGCGTTCTTTATTGATGTGCTGTCGATCACGAAGACCTGCGCCGAAATCCCTACCCGGCGCTATTTTTGTCGCACATGTGTTGCAAACAATTTAGCAAGATTGGTGAACTTGCAGTCACCAAAAGGCGTCAATTCTTGTACTCGACCTCATATTTGGGAAGGTCGGCGCGCAATGTCTCGTACAGACGTTCTACGAAGCGATCCGGATCGTCATCGACGAAATCGTCGAAATAATCGGGGTGGTTGGATTCAAAAACATACTCGCCATCTTCGGCGAAGATGAAGCCAAGCTCTTCGTCGGTCTGAACATGGATAACAGAAACTTGCGTTTCGTCGTCGTCCTCGTCGCCCAATGCAAAAGCGAGCCGCCGCGAGGCGATCTTCTTTTCTAATAGGGGCGTTATTGCTTGCAACGCGGCCAAGTCATCGAAGCCGGTTTCTTCGTGGATCGCTTTTTCCAAGCGGTTGCGTGCGGCATCGACTTCGGCATCGAAATCGGAACCGGCGGCGTTAGGTTGTTTCTTGGCGCTCATGCCGCGTCCATCAGGCTTT
The DNA here is from genome assembly GCA_030430715.1 of Alphaproteobacteria bacterium. GTDB lineage: Bacteria > Pseudomonadota > Alphaproteobacteria > Caulobacterales > Aquidulcibacteraceae > Vitreimonas. Next base: position 17,274 of record JAUIJZ010000010.1, on the reverse strand, counting down.
CGAATACGGCGCGTCCGCCCGTGCGGCCCAGCGCGATATCTGTTGCGCGCTCAGGGTGGGGCATCATCCCCAAGACGTTGCCGCGATCATTGATGAGTCCGGCGATGTCGCGGGCTGAGCCGTTTGGATTGGCTTTGTAGCGGAACACAACGCGTCCTTCGCCTTCGATGCGGTTGAGTTCTTCTTCGTCGGCGACAAAGCGGCCGTCGCCATGTGCAATGGGAATTTCGGTTTCGGTCCGAGAGCGATAGGCCCGGGTGAAGGCGGTATCGGCATTGTCGATGGCGAGCGGAACGTCCTTACAGACGAATTTCAGACCGGCATTGCGTGCGAGCGCGCCGGGCAGCAATCTTGTCTCGGTTAGAACCTGGAAGCCGTTGCATATGCCAAGAACGAGGCCGCCGCGCTCGGCGTGGGCGATAACGGCGCGTACAACAGGGCTTTTCGCCGCCATCGCGCCAGAGCGGAGATAATCCCCATAGGAGAAGCCGCCGGGCAGCACGACCAAGTCCAGCCCGCCGGGAAGGGATGTCTCCTTGTGCCAGACCATGTGCGCTGGGGTGTTCGTGATGCGCTGCAACGCGCGGGCTGCGTCGCGGTCGCAATTCGAGCCTGGGAAGACGATGACGGCGGATTTCATGGGGCTCTTCTAGAGCCCCGGATGATTCCGGCCAAGGGCGTTAGGACGGCTTCACAGGGGTCAAATGACGGGCTAGAGGCGAAGCGATGCCTCTCTGGATCGTTCTTGCCGCGGGCGCCAGCATCCTGATTTCCGCAGGGCTCATTTGGGCTTTGTGGAAGCTCAATTTGCAATTGACGCCGCCTCATGAACGTCCGGAAGGTACAAACGAGACGTGAAATTGCCGCAGGCGATGAGGGCTGCAACATGTTTGTCATGTTCCAAGGGCAAGAGGCGGCTACTGAGGCAAAGCAGGCGAAAATAAGGAATGTGGCCATGATCACGAATAAGGTGCGCGTCGTTTTGGCGGCGGCATTTAGCGTAGCCCTTGCGGCATGCGGCAGCGGCGAGAATACGCCCGCCAGCGGCGGCTCGTCTTCCGAGTCGATCGCGATTGATGGGTCTTCGACTGTGTTCCCCCTGGCCGAAGCGGCTGCGGAAGCTTTTACCCGCGAGGTGACAGGCGGCGCGCGCGTAACCGTTGGAGAGAGTGGCACGGGGGGCGGTTTCGGCAAATTCTGCCGGGGTGAGACTCAAATCACCAATGCTTCGCGTCCGATCAAGACGTCCGAGATGGAAGCCTGCGCAGCGGGCGGCGTTGACTATGTGGAAATCCCGATTGCGTTCGACGGCATCAGCGTCGTCGTGCATCCGGAAAATCCGCTGACCGATACCACGATGGACGAACTGCGCCGAGTGTGGGGGCCGGACGCTGAGGGCTCGATCACGCGTTGGCGCCAAGTTTATTCAGAAGGGCCGGACGCGCCGATGCAATTGTTTGGTCCGGGCACGGCCTCGGGCACGTTCGATTTCTTCACTGAAGCGGTGATGGGCGAAAGCGGTTCGTCGCGCACGGACTTCACGCCGAGCGAGGACGACAACGTTCTGGTGCAGGGTGTCGCTACAAACACCGGCGGCATGGGTTATTTTGGTTATGCTTATTACGAACAGAACCAAGAACGCATCAATGCGCTCACCGTGAACGGTATCGCGCCTTCGCCGGAAACGATCGCCGACGGCTCGTATCCGCTAGCGCGTCCGATGTTCATGTATGTGAGCGCTGAGGCGCTGCGTCGTCCACAAGTGCGCCGCTTTGTTGATTTCTACCTCAACAATGCGGCTTCTTTGGCGCCGCGCGTTGGCTATGTCGGTCTGCCGCCAGCTGCGTATGAGGCTTATCGCCAGCGCGTTGCGAACAATGAAACCGGGACCGCATTCGGTGGGCACAACGAAGTGGGCCTGAGCATAGAGGAACTTGTCGCGCGTCCGCTCTCGAACGAGGCGGCTGCGCACTAAGCGCACGCGCAAAAACGGAAATGATGAGCGGGCCGCTGGCGAAAGCTGGCGGCCCGTTTTTCTAATTATTCCTGTCGCCGCGGAGGTCGTAATAGAAGCTGAATTGTACTGGCAGCGCGTCGCGCACATATTGCTGCATGAAGAGGTTCACTTGGCTAATGCGCGAGCGAGGCACAAACACGACATCATAGCGCTGCAGCGGTTGCGCACTTGGGAAGCCGCCGCGCATGGCGCGCGTGGATAGATCGACCGGCGTTACCGCCGCTTCGCCCCTGGCGCGTGAGAGCACCAAGACTTCGCCCCGGCGCGCGCTGGGGAGGAACCCGCCGGCTAGCGCAACGGCTTGGAATGCGTCGATATTAGCCGGCATCTCATAGATGCCAGGCCGCGCGACTTCACCGCCGACAAAAACTTGCCGCGAGGCGTAGCTGCGGGGCGTAACGGCCAGTTCTGGCATGCGCAGATGTGTGGCGTAGGCGGCGACAAGCGCGTCATGCAATTCATCGGCGCTCAGATCGGCGGCGGTGATGCGTGGCAATAGGGGCAGTGCTATGCGGCCATCCGGCCCCACCGTGACGATGCGGTTTAGTTCCGGCGCCGAAAAGACGGTGATCTCAATCTCATCGCCTGGATAGAACCGATATTGTGGAGTCTCGGTCGAATAGGTCATTGGCGCCGGCGCTGGCGCCGGTGCGTCCTGCGCCGCGCTGCTGCTCGCAACGCAAAAAGCCGCAAGGGCGGTGAAAATGACTGCCGCGCGCATATCGCGCTCCAACTCTTTGTTAGGGCGCCCTCTTTAGGGCTCTGCGGTGAAGCTGAGCCAATCTAGTGAATGATCCTTTACCAAATGGGATCATGCTTCGGCTCAGAATTGCGGAAACGCTACTGGAGCCACGATGAAGACGAGCGCCAAACAAGCTTGGTTCGCCTGGTCGGAAGCGCCGCGTATGAGTTTTGCCGATTTGGCGGCGATGCTCTGGGCCGAGCGGACGGTTGTGCTGGCCGTAGGCGCGGCGATTTGCGCGCTCGGGCTCGTTGCGGCGTTGGCGGCTCCACGAAGCTATACCGCGCGCGCTGAGCTATTGGTGCGGCTGGGCGAGGAATACGTGTATCAGCCTACGGCTGGGGGCGCCGGTGCTGGCGCCACACCTGACATGCAAGCTGTTGTGAACGCGGAAATGCGCATGCTTGCTTCAGGCGCGGTGGTGCGGCGCGCTATTTCGGATATCGGTTTGGCCAACCTCTATCCGGCGATCGATCTCGCGCCAGGCTCGGAGGCGCGAAAATTGGCGTCGGCTGAGCGTGCGTTCGCCCGGCATCTTACATTGGAAACCGCGCCGCAAACGCCTTCGATAGCCATGTCCTTTGCGCACCGTGACCCCGAGGTCGCGGCGCTTGCGCTCAATGGTCTGATCGATGCCTATCTTGCGCATCGCCGTGATGTTCTCGTTGGCGATGAATATGCGGTGCTGTCGCAGGAAAGTGCGGATTTGAGCACGCGCGCTGGCGCAGCAAGCGAAGCCTTGGCGGCATTCCTGACCGAGCATCAGATCAGCGATTTCGAAGCGGAAATGTCGGCGCTGGCGGCGAGGGCCGCGACAATTGAAACCGAAGCATTGGAAGCTGAAACAAGCAGGCGCGAAGCGCAGGCGCGCGCCGCGGCGTTGCGTCAGCGTCATGCGGCTGAGCCGGCCGAAATCGAACTTTACTCGGAATCCGATGCGCGGCGGGATTTGGTGTCGGCACAGCTAGAACGTGAGCGTCTGCTTTCGCGCTATAATGATGACGCAGCGCCAGTCCGCGAAGTCGATCGGCGCATCGCTCAATTGAACCTATTCTTAGAGGGCGGTGATCCTGCCAGTGTGACGCGCCGTGGGCCGAACCCGGTGCGCCAGGATGTGGCCAGCCAACTCTACGCAATGGAGGCGGAGGCTCGTGCGCAACGAGGACGCGAGACGGCGCTTGCAAGTCAGCGCGCGGAGGTTCGCGAGCGTCTTCGCGTTATGCAGGGCCTTGAGCCGCAATTCCGACAGCTACAGCGTGAACGTAGTGTTGTTGAAACAAACGCGCAGAATTTCGCGACGCGTGCGGAAGAAGCGCGCGCGCGAACGCAAATGCTGGGGCGGGCGACAGATAACATCACTCCGCTTGAGCGCGCGATGCCGCCGAGCCAGGGGGAAAGCATGCGTTGGCCAATCATGATCGCAACGCTTCTAATCGCTGGCATCATCGCGATTGCTGCTGGACTATCGCGTGCGTTGATGCGGCGAGGCTTCCCAACGCCAACGAGCGCGGCGCGAACACTGGATGCGCCTGTTCTGGCGGTAATGCCGCGCTCCCCTAAACAGCGCGGGTCCGGGAAGAAGCCGCACACAAAAGCCAGGCCGACACTCACCCTTGTCGAGGGCGGCGCATGAGCGCGTTTTCCGTATCGGGCATTCTAGACGCCCTTCGCGTGCAACCGACAAAATCGGCCGGCGCCGGCCGCGCTATTATGATTGTTGCGGGTCAGCGAGGCCAAGGCGTAACCACGGTTGCGCGGGGCGTCGCCGAGGCGCAAGCGAGCGGCACGCGCGCGGCTTACGCCATTGATTTGGATCTCAAGCGCAATGCATGGTTGGCGATGTATGATCGCCAGCTAGGGCCGCGCGCGACAAGTGTGCTTGGAGGCACGCGCTTTTACGCGCCTGTAGATGATCAAAAGCGCATCGTTTCAGAGGCGCCGCCAAGTTATTACTTCCGGCGTGTTGGAACAAAAAACCTGTTTGTAGGTGAATTCGACAATTCCGCACTTGCGCCGCAATGGCGCGTTTGGATGTCTGATCGCTCGGGGTATTGGGACGCAGTCCGCGCGAGCGGCGCGACTATGGTTGTGGCTGCGCCCTCGCTTGATCGCAGCAAAGCGGCTTTGCGTATCGCGCGTCACATGGACGGGGTCGTGCTTGTCGTTGGCGCGGATGCTGGGGCGGCGCCGGCCGCGCTGACGGCCAAAGCTGATTTGCTCCGCGCTGGCGCCAATCTGATCGGTTTGGTCTATGCAGGCGTAACCGAGCCTGTGCTCATGATCGACCGCATGTTGCGCAAGAGCGCCTAAGCCGCGTTTCGTACGAGCCGTTCGCCGTAGAAGCGTTGCGTGAAAAACCAAAAGACTTTGCCCGCGCCGCGTGCCGCGCGGTCGGCAAGAGCCATTGCGCGCGGCGGGGAAGTGGTCGCTACTAGTGCGCTCGCCAGTGCGCATGCGGGCGCTTGCAGTGCGCCAATGCTCATATGGCGAGCGAGCGTTGCGTATTTGCGCTGGGTCCAAGCGGTCTCACTGGGGCCTTGGCCGTAGGCGAAGGCGCGCTTCAAACCATGTGCGAGGTTGAGCCGCTCAGTCCCGAGATGCTCAATGACCAGGGCCTGGGGGGCCCAGGCGAAGGTGGCGCCGGCTTCAGCCCATGAAGTGAAGAGCTTGTCGTCCTCGCCGCCGCTTTCGTTGGCGCTGACGTCAAACGGCGCATCCTCAAACATGGTGCGCGGCTGTAGCGAATTGCCGATGCCGAAATAGTCTGGGCAAAGCCCAAATTCGGCTGGGCCTTCGCGCGTATAGAGGCTCTCAAAAAAACCGGCGTTTGGCGTGTCTGCCGCCGCGCGCGCGCGCACCGGACCGAAAACGCTTTGTGCGCCGGTTTCGCGGCGCGCGGCGACGAGGCTGGCGAGCCAGTGCGGCGTAGCTTCTTCGTCATCGTCCAGCCACGCGATGAGCTCTCCCTTGGCCAGCGCCAGCGCGGCGTTGCGGGCGTGCGAGACGCCCGGCCGCGCTTCATGGGCGTAGCGGAAGGATATCTGCGCTTCTGATGAGATTTGAGCAAGGGCATCACGCGCCGAGTGATCGGGGGCATTGTCGATGGCGATGAGTTCAAATGTGGGCGCGTTCTGTTGCGCTAGCACACTCCGCGCTGCGCGTAGAAACGCATCCGGGCGGCGGAATGTAGGGATGAGGACGCTGACTTTGTTCATGGCAGTCTTTGCCCCAGGACTTCATTCATGGGCGCGATCTCAAATCCCATTGTCTGGGCCGCGCTCAAAAATGCTTCAAGATCATTGCAGGATGTGCCGTAGAGCGATGGCGTCGTTTCGACGTCATGCGTGAAAGCGATCATCCATGCATTCATCCGGGCTGCGCGTTTGAGTGATGCTTGTGCGCGGTCCATCGCATTGACGCCAAACAACGGGTAGGCGCGCAATTGCGCAAGATCCGTCCGGCCAATATTGAGGCCTGGCAGAACGCCGCGCGCGCAGCTGAATCTTGGCGGGAGAGCGTTTTTCAGTGCGGTCGTGGTCTCGCCATAGGGATAGGCGAGCGTGTTCGGCGCGGAGGCGCCCATGAGCGCCAGTGCGTCGCGGTTTGCCGCTATATCTTTTAGAACCTCATAGGTTTCGCTACGCGCGCAATCCTTGTGCGCGTAGGTATGGCAGGCGATCTCGTGGCCTACTTTCGCGAGGCGCAAGAGATCGGCGGCGGAGAAATTGCGTCCGCATGGACCGTCTTGCTCGGCGAGCCCCGCTGCTGCGAAGAAGGTCCCGCGCGCGCCCCGCGCTTCGAGAATGCGTGCGCCATTTAATGCGGCGCTCGCGGGAAAGTCGTCAAAGCACACCGAAAGCATCGGCTGGGCGAAACGCAGCGTTGCGGGGCGAGCGGCGCGCCATTGCGTTAGTCTGCGGCCGAGTTTGCTCGCGAGATCGCGCGGAGGTTCGTAAGCGACGGTCACGCCAAATGCTCTGCATAATGGCTGGCGCGATAGAGTTTGAAGGCGATACGGCGTAGTTTCATGGGCGCGGCGCCCATTGGATCGCGCGCGAGCCAGGCAAAGAGGTTCTGCAAGTGTGCGCGGGCGGGCGCGAGCCTAAGTGCGCGTGCGATGCGGTGCGCAGCGAAATGCGTGACTTGCGGATGCTTTGCGGCAAGACGCGCGAAGTTTGGTCCCGCTTCGGCGCTTTTGCGCATCAGCGTGTCGACATCGTCGAGCCCTGCGTGCGTCGCGGGGTTGTCAATGTGCAGGATTTCAGTGTGCTGCGCGGCGGTAAGCGCCCAGTCGACATCTTCAAAACCCCAGCCGACAAAGCCGTTGTCGAAAGGAAGGCGCTCGAGAAAAGCGCGTCGTACAAGCAGGTTGGCGGTGGCGACGCTCTGGGCTGGCCGGCGCTGGCGGATATGAGCGGACGCGCAATCGGAGTTCGCAAAGAGGTCGTGGTGTAGCGCCGTATCCGGCGAAGTGACGGCGTGTGTCAGAGAAAGCCCGCCAAATGCGATCTCAGGGCGCTGTGTTTCGATGACTGAAAGCCAGCGGTTTAAGAAATCTGGCGCGTCGGGCAGCATGTCGGCGTCAAGAAAAAGGGCGTACTCTCCGCGGGCCTCTTGTAGCAGGCGGTTGCGCGCCGCAGCGCGGCCGCGATTGGCGCCCCAAATGATGAGCCGTGCTGAAGCGCCGCTGCGCTCAAGTGCGCTCAAGACGTTGGCGGCCAGCGTGGCGGAATTGGCGCCGTCATCTACCAGTACAAATTCGACATCCCTGCGGACAGGCGCCAACCGCGCAATCAGGTCCGAGGGATTGTCCTTGTAAAAGGGCGTAAGCACGCTGAGGCGCGGCGCCTGCTGCGCGCGTGGGCCAGTGGAAACAATCCGTTCACCAAGAGCGGCGGACATGAGCGCGATCCGTGAATGAAGTATGAAAGAATGCGCGGACTCTAATCGAAAGACGTTTCAGAACCGCTGACGTATGGGGGCGTGCGCCCAGAAGGTTGATGCCAAGGGCGGCGATGGCGTAGGCGGCGGCGCCGGTGGCGACCGAAGCGATTAATCCGGCCACACCGGCGTTCTGCGGCAGCGCAAGTATGGCGCATGCCATAAGGGCGCTGGCTGCGCTGGCGCCGAGCAGTGTAGGCCAGGCGATCGGAAGGACGATGAGCTTGCGGCCTGCGATGGCGAGCAGAACCGTTCCGGTGATAGCCGCGGTGCATGCGGCTATGGCGGCGCCCATCGCGCCGTAGGAGGGCGCGAGCATAGTAGTCAGCACGAGTTGTACGGCCCCAGGCGCGAGCATGATCAGCGCGCGCAGTCCGGTGCGGCGCGTGAGCTGAAAGGCTTCGGAGAAGAAATAGAGATTGAACCCCGAGGCGAGCCCGGCGAGTGCGAGCCACGGCAGTGCAGCGTTTGCGCCAGTGCGTAAGCCGTCTCCCAGCATGAGTGCGGTGAGAGGCTCTGCGACTAAAGCGAGCCCGGTCGCCGCAGGCAATGCGAGCACGGCAAGCAGTGCGAAGGCTTTGCGCGCCGCTTCGCGAGCTGCATCGCGCCCTTGGCTTTCGTAAGCCGTCAACAGCAATGGCGAGAGCGCTGCGCCGGCGGCCATGAAAACAAGATCCAGCGGCCGCGCCAAACCGAAGGCGGCGGCGTAGGCGCCGAGTTCGGCCGCGCCAGCCTGATGCGCGAGGATGAAACGTGCAATAGTTTGCACAATGAGATCCACGCCAAGGGCAAGCGCTAGCGGCGCGCCATAGGATGCGTAGGTAAAGGCGCGTTGCGGCGAAACGATGCCGCCGCGCGCGCGCTTAATGAGACGGGGGGCGTCGATGAGCGCGACGACAAGTCCAGCGACCATCAATCCGGCAAAGGGTGCCGCGGCGCCGAAATCGGTTGTCGTCAGGAACGCGACGCCGGCGGCAAAGCCCACCACGACATATGCCGTTTCCAAGGTTGCGAAGCGGCCGAGTTCGAGCGCCGCGCGATCGCTTTCGCGCGTTATGCGGGTGAGAAAGCGGAACACAGCCGCTGCCGCCGCGAACGCGGATAGCGCGGCGATCTCGCTCTGGAAGCCAATCAGCCAAAGCAATGCTGCGGTAACGACAAGCGCGCTTGCGCCAAGCCCAAACACGAGCGCGAGCAAAGTCGCGTAATGATCGCGTAGGCGCCGTTCGGATTTTGCCGCCGAGAAAAAGCGGAATGCCGCCGCTTCGGCCCACGTAAACAGCATTGTGTGCGCGGCCATCGACGCTGACAAAGCCAGCGCGTAGCGGCCGAATTCCTCCGGGCTCATCAGCCGGGTGAAAACGGCGATGGCGCCGAAGCCGATCAGCGCTTGTGCGATTTGCAGCGGCGCTACGGTAAGGATGCGCCGGGCGCTCACCGCTGTGCCTTGGTGTCGCCGAGCAGCACCGGCACGGTCCGCATCAGAATGATGAGGTCGAGCCAGAGTGAAGCGCGTGCGACATATTCGAGGTCATAACGCACACGGCGGCGCAAATCGGCTGCGGCATGCACAGGCCCGCGCGAGCCATTCACTTGCGCCCAGCCGGTGAGGCCCGGCTTCACGCGGTGGCGGTGCGCATATTCGGCGACGATGTGCGTGAGTTCACGGTCGGCGGTTTTCATGCCGATGGCGTGCGGGCGCGGGCCCACAAGGCTCATCTCGCCACGCAACACGTTCAGCAGCTGCGGCAGTTCGTCGAGACTGGTGCTGCGCAGGAAGGCGCCCACACGCGTGACGCGCGGATCGGATGCTTGCACCTGCGCCAGTGGCGCATGTGGCTCGTGGCGCATGCTGCGGAATTTGAGCACGGTGATCGGGCGGTTGTTGAAACCATGCCTACGCTGGCGGTAGAGCACCGGGCCTTTGCTGTCGAGCTTTACCGCTGCCGCTATGAGAAGCATCGGCAACGCGAACAACGCGGTCAGCGCCGAGCCGATGACGATATCTTGCGCGCGCTTCAGCGCTGCCCGCAGCGGATTGAATGGGCGGCCCGACACACAGGCTACGGCAGCGCCGCCGAGGCGCTCAACGCCGGCGCCGCGCACGCCTTGCACGGAATAGTCGAGCAATAGATCTACGCGGTTCGGCGCGATGCGCATGCGTTCGATCATGGTGCGCACACGCGCTTCGGCCTTTTGCGTGACGGTGATGACGATGCGGTCAACGTTCGGCAGACCTTCCCAGGTCAAGAGCGCTTCAAGGTCGCCGCTAACAGGTGTGCCGCCAATGCGCGTCGGAGAACGTGAGAGGCGATCGTCAACTACGGCGACAATGCGTGCGTCGCCGCTCTTGGCTGCCCGTTGGGCAAGGCGTGCGGCCGCTTCTGTGGCGCCGATCAGAACGATATTTTCGGAGAACACGCCTTTCTTGTGCGCAGCGCGGATCCACACTGCGAGCGCGGCGTGCACACCGGCAAGAAAAAGCGCCGTGACAGGAAGCGTTGCGGAAATAGCGGCGGTGGCGCGTGCGTCCGGAGCGAGCAGAAGAGCGACGCCCAAAGCGAGGATCACGCCGAGCGCAAGTCCGCCAATGCCGCGTTCGGCGGTGATGCGGCCTGGGCTGACGCGATAGGAGCCTGTCACCCACAATCCTGCCTTCAGCGAAAGCGCTGCGGCGATGAAGGCTGCTGACTGGCCAAGGTTCAGACTGACGAGACCGGCGCCGGCGCCCCAGAGCGCGGCGACCTGGGCCGCTACGAGCACAACCAGCCAGTCGATGGCCTGGATGAGGCGGATGGGCGTGGTGGCGTGGAGGTGGAAGCCGCGCTGAGCGAGTTCAGGGAATGCGAAGCCTGGCTCAGAATCGTTCGCAGGTTCAGGGGCGGGGCCCTCGACAAGATAGGGAGCGCTGGCGTCGGTGGGCCAATCCTGGACGACCCGCAGGCCAAACAGGCAGAAATTGGCGGCCTGATCCACGATGCGCTGGGCTTCTCGCGCTTCGGCGGTAGGCTCAGCGCAGGACTCGACCTGCTCCAAATCGGTGCAATGGCGCTGCAAGGCGGCTTGCGACATCAGTTTTTCGCCCCTCGGACTAATTTCGTTGGGCCGTCTCGCGCAAACGCGGCGCCAGTTAACCTTGGCGATGGGCGGAATCGCTGCTTGCGGCGGCGGGGCGGGTAAGGCTAAGCGTGGCGCCCGCTGGAGACGTGGCCGAGTGGCTGAAGGCACTCCCTTGCTAAGGGAGCGTACCTTAACCGGGTACCCAGGGTTCGAATCCCTGCGTCTCCGCCAGCGGCCGCGCCATAGGCTGTAGCTGAGCTATGCGCGTGCGGACCTGGGGGCTGACAGCCCAACGCGCCGAGCGCTATAGCCAAAGCGAGCAATGGAGCGGCAGGCATGACGGACGCTGCCAAGGTGCAGTCTGCCCCGGCAGGGCAGACTTACGAGACCGACGTGATCATTGTCGGCGCCGGGCCGGTAGGATTGTTCGCGGTGTTCGAACTTGGCCTGCTGGACCTGAAAGCGCACATCGTCGACGTGCTCGACCGCCCAGGCGGTCAATGCGCCGAGCTCTACCCGGAAAAGCCGATTTACGACATTCCTGGCCTCCCGGTGGTTTCGGGGCAGCAATTGACGGATCAATTGCTGGAGCAGATCGCGCCGTTCGGAGCGACCTTCCACCTCGCGCAAATGGCCGAAGGGCTAGAGCGTCTGCCTGATGGCAAATTCAAACTGACGACTGAACTTGGCACGACGATCACGGCGCCGGTTCTGGTGATCGCGGCGGGCGGCGGCTCATTCGTTCCGCGTAAGCCAAGGCTGGAAAATCTCGAGGCTTTCGAAAACACGTCGGTGTTCTATGCGGTGCGCCAAATGGAGCGCTTCCGTGATCGGGACATCGTTATCGCAGGTGGCGGCGATAGCGCGCTGGATTGGGTGCTGAACTTACAGCCGATCGCAAAATCGACGACGCTGATCCACCGCCGCGACGAATTTCGCGCCGCGCCACACTCAGTCGCCAAAATGCGCGCCCTGGTAGCCGAAGGCAAAGTGCGCTTGGAGATCGCTGACCTGAAGGGGCTCAAGGGAGAGGGCGGCGTGCTCGAGGCGGTTTCGTGCAAGACCAAGGAAAAGGGCGAGTATGAGATCGCCTGCACCGACTTGCTGGCCTTCTATGGGCTAACCATGAAGCTGGGCCCTATCGCCGATTTCGGTTTGAACCTGAACGAGAACCTCATCCCGGTCGATACGGAGAAGTTTGAGACGGCGGAAGCGGGCATTTTCGCCATAGGCGACATCAATACCTACCCTGGCAAGCTCAAGCTTATTTTGTGCGGTTTCCACGAGGGCGCGCTGATGGCGCAGGCGGCGTTCCGCATCGCCCGCCCTGGCGAGCGGCTGGTTTTTCTCTACACGACATCTTCCACCGACCTGCAAAAGAAGCTCGGCGTCGCTTGACCCGAGCCGGGCCCAGGCGGACGAGTGCGGGTTCATGGAGTACGTATGAAATTCTACAATTCGGTTCTCGACAGCATCGGCAACACGCCGCTGGTGAAACTCAAGCGCGCCTCGGAAGAGACGGGCTGCACCATTCTCGCCAAGGCTGAATTCCTTAATCCGGGCCAATCGGTGAAGGATCGCGCAGCGCTCGCCATCATCAATGACGCCGAGGCCAAGCGTCAGATCGAACGCGGCGGCGTTGTCGTTGAAGGCACAGCTGGCAACACCGGGATCGGTCTTGCGCTTGTCGGCGCGGCCAAAGGCTATCGCACCATCGTCGTGATGCCGCGTACGCAAAGTCAGGAAAAGAAGGATGCGGTGATCGCGCTCGGCGCGGAGCTTGTCGAAGTCGATGCGGCCCCCGCCTCGAGCGACAATCATTATCCTAAAGTGGCCAAACGTATCGCCGAGGAAAAGGCGAAGACGGAAAAGCACGGTGCGATCTGGGCCAACCAATTCGATAACGTCGCCAATCGTCAGGGGCATATCGATACGACGGCCGCGGAAATCTGGGCGCAGACGGATGGCAAGGTCGATGGCTTCATTTGCGCTGTCGGTTCAGGCGGGACGCTGGGCGGCGTCAGTATGGGCCTGAAGGCGAAAAACAAGGACGTCGTTATCGGCATCGCCGATCCCGGCGGCGCTGCGCTATATGAATGGTACAAGAACGGCATCCTGAAATCGGAAGGCACATCGATCACGGAAGGCATCGGCCAGGGGCGCGTCACGGCGAACCTTCTGGATGTGAAGGTGGACGAATCCTTTCGCGTCGAGGATCGCGATTGGCTGCCAGTTCTGTACAATCTTGTGCAAGAAGAAGGTCTGTGCGTAGGCGGCTCGTCCGCGCTTAACGTGCTCGGCGCGATCGAGTTGGCTAAGAAGCTGGGGCCAGGCAAGACCATCGTCACGGTGCTGTGCGATTACGGCAACCGGTATATGTCGAAGCTCTTCAATCCGGACTTCTTGAGGTCCAAGGATCTGCCTGCGCCCCCCTGGCTCGCTTAAGCGGTGCGGCTAGCCCGGAAAATTCGCCTGTCGGACGCCCGTTAAGGGGCGTCCCGCTTGCTTCGCATAACAGACCTGCAATCTTCGCAGCCTCTGGGGCATTCCCATGCCGGGCCTTGATGCCGCAACATGGGCTGGATACGGAATGTCCGTGAGGCCTGTTTTCAGCAACACGCTGGCCGCATTGGACTACGCCGCGATAAGGTAAGCCTGGTTGGACGCGGCGGCGAGGATGCATGGAGTTTATTGACCCCGACCTCGCGCATGTCGTCGCGACGACCTTCGGCCTCTTCCTATTGGTTGGCTTCTTCGCGCAACTCGTGGATGGCGCGGTGGGCATGGCCTATGGCGTGATCTCGTCGAGCGTGTTGCTGGCGTTCGGCGTTTCTCCGGCTCAGGCTTCGGCGACCATCCACGCGGCTGAATGCTTCACGACAGGCGCTTCGGGCGTCTCGCATCTCATTCATCGCAATGTGGATTGGCGCTTGTTTTTCCGCCTCGCGCCCGCCGGCATCGTTGGCGGCGTGCTCGGCGCGTATGTGCTCACCGGATTTGATCCCACTTTCATCAAGGCCGTGGTGATCGCCTATCTCGGCACGCTCGGGCTGTGGATGCTGTGGCGCGCCGCGCGCGGCCTCAAGGAAGAGCCGCCGCATTTGAAGCATGTCGTGCCGCTTGGGGTCGTCGGCGGCTTTCTGGACGCCAGCGGCGGCGGCGGCTGGGGCCCGATCGTGACATCGACCTTATTGGGGCGCGGGCACGCGCCGCGTTACGTAATCGGCTCGGTCAATTCGGCGGAGTTTTTCGTCACTGTCGCCATATCCGCCGCCTTCATCTGGACGATGCTGGCGGGGCGGCTTGAGATTGAGGGTGGCGTCGCCACCGCCGGCGCGGCTTTGGGCGGATTGATTCTCGGCGGCGTGGTGGCCGCGCCGCTTGCCGGCTACGTCACCAAGATTGCACCGGCGCGCATTCTGCTCGGCATGGCCGCCGTTCTGGTCATTGCGCTTTCGATTTGGCAGGGCGTGCAGCTTTGGCCGCGCCTGCTCGAATACCCGATCTTCGGGCGCCTCACGGAAATGGCGTTCGCCCACTAACCGGGCGGACGAACCGGGCGTTTACCTCTTGTAGGCAAGGGTGCCTGCTGCGGAGCAGCGCCTTGGTAAATACGATTAACAGCGCCTTTCTGAGCGCCTGGTTCGGCCAGAGCTCGACGACGACGGTTGGCGTCGGCGCGGATCTTATTTCGGCTTGGGCGACCGCCAAAGCGGGCGTGGGCGTGGACACGAGCGCTCTGACCCAAGATCCCAACGCGCCGATCGCTCCGGTTTGGACGCCAGGTGTTTCGCCTCAAGCTGCGGCGCTTGTTCAGCGCGCGCTGAGCAACAAGGCGTTCTTCGACACCAATGCGAAGCTTTACGCCGACCTCGGCGCCACGGGGGATTATAAGCGCCTCTTTGCACTCTATTCAGGCCTCACCACGCTGCAGGCGCTGGCCGACCATTCCGCCGGCGCCGATATTTCAAACGCCGATAAGGCCAAGGCGCAGGCGGCGTTCGCGCGGGGTCTTACCGAGCTTGAGGCGTTCTTCGCGCAAGAACAGTTTGAAGATTTGCGGATGGTGCAGGCCGACCGTGTGGAAGCGGCGCAGACGACGCTCGCGCTGCCTGTGAAGTCGGAAGATTACGTGACAGGCGTCATCCACCGCGGCGGCCTCTACCAAACGCTGACCGGCCTCGCCTCGGATGCGCAGTTTGAAATTGTAGCAACGTCGGCGGCGGGAACAGAACGGCGCGTCGGCATCAATTTGAGTGAAATGGGCTCGATCCCGCGGACGCTGTCGAACGTGATCGGCTTCGTCAACAACAAGCTTGCCGCCGCCGGCGCCGCGTCACGTTTGGAAGCCGTCGACAAGACGCCCAAGGAGAGCACGGTTGTTGTCGGCGGGCGCACTGTTTCCACGCGCTATACCGGTCCCAAGCAATATGCGCTGAAGGTTGATGTGCGCGCCAATGAGCGCGTCGCCTTCGAGCCGGTCAGCGCGACGCCAGCATTCTATGCCGTTGGAAACGTCAATGGCGGCGCGCGTCTGATCAAGCTTGAAGATACTAGCGGCGCCGAGGCGCAGCCGGTTTGGCTCACGCGGCCGTCCGCGACGGCCGATCCGATTGGGGCGAACGTTGTCGCAGGCTGGCAGGCTGGCGCGGGCGCGTATGAGCAGCGCACAGGCGCTTTATTGTCGAGCGGCGCCAACACGTTTGAAGACAAATTGCGCGCTGCGGGCGAAGCGGTGCTTAAGCTGGAGTTCGCGGATGGGCGCACGCTCAGCGTCAGCACAGCTTGGCGCAGCGACGATCTGGAAGCGTGGCGCGCATTGGGCGGCGAGGATGAAGACGCCGCCCTTGCCGGCGACCTCGCTGAACGTTTGACCCAATTGCTGCACGAGCAAGGCGTCGCCGCCAGTGTGAGCGCGTGGCAGGATGGCGGCGATTACGGCCTCTCGGTAAATGCTGGCGATTTTGTCCGTGTTTCCAGCCTCACCATTAGCGGCAAGTCCGCCGCCTTGGAGACGGTCAACCCCGCCGGCATGGTCGGCGGCTTGCGGGATGGCGTGTTCGCCCGGCGTTTTGAAGCGGCGGCGGTGGCGGGCGCCAGTGACCTCTTCACAGGCGAACAAACCGTTCAGATCACCACGGCGGCGGGCTCGCACACGCTTACGGTCGATGGCGGCGAAGACGGCATCGACGCGGCGGCCCTTGCCGCGCAACTGAACCAACAATTGCAAAACAAAGGCATCGCGGCATCGGCCGATCTGGTTGATGTTGGCGGCGCGCTCACGCTGCGTATCGACGCTTTGCACAGCGTGCTTGCGGTTGATGCGACCTTTAACGAAGCGGATTTCGATGCAGCGCTGCAAGCGCCAGGCGCGTGGGCTGCGGGCGGCCTGCCTTCCGCCTCCGCGGGTGAACCGTTTGGCGACGCCATTCGCACGTCGGCCGCCGCTAGCTCACCGCTCCTGACACATACGGACGCGCTCGATATTTCGGTGGTGGTGGCGACGCCAGCGGGTGAGCAAACCATCACTGTTTCCGTGAGCGCGCTTGAGCGCGCCGGCGATCCCGATCCGTCGCCGGGCCAATGGAGCGCCGCGTTCCAGGGGCGCCTCGATGAAGCGCTTAATCAGGCTGGCGTCTATGTTTCGGCCAGCAACGATCTGACGCAATGGTCGGCCGCAGAGGGCGCTGGTCATCGCATCGTTTCCGTCACCGTGAATGGCGATGCGCTTAGCCTGGAGGGCGATGCGCCGTCCTTTGGGATCGGCGGCGCGTTCACGGCCGAGCGTAGTTTCACCAGCGCGAACGCGGCGACAGCCGTTGATGACGATGTGGCCGCGCTGCTCGCGGATCAGAACGTCTCCATCACGTTCGATACGGCGTGGGGTGCACGCACCGTTTCGGCGGCGCTGCAGCCGGCCGATCCGCGGACCTTGGAAAGCGCCGCGCTGCGTTTGAACGAAGCGCTGGCGGCGCAGGGCTACGATCTTGGACTGGTCGCGACCGATCTTTCCGGCGGCGGCGCAGGTCTGCGCATCGTCACAGGCACCTCGCATAGCGTGCGCGGCGTTGCCGATATCTCGCTGGGCGGCGTGAGCCATGCTGTTACGCTTGATCCAACGGATTCGCAGACCTTTGGCGCTAATCCGCCGGGCGCGTTGCGCGTCAGCGAGCGGGCGGCGCGCGGCGCCTCGATCATCGAGACGTCGCCGGGCATATCGCCCTTCACGCTGCCTTCAAGCGGCGTCAGCAATTGGTTTCCGGGCCGCGCCTTCGATGTGAGCATTGGCGGCGGCGCCAAGGTCGCCACCGCGCAAGCCGTTGCGACCGGCGCGGACGGCTCGGTTTACGTGCTCGCGGATCTCAATGGCGACAGCGCCACCAGCGCCATCAAGGGCGCGCGCGACGTTGCGTTGATCAAATACAATAGCGCCGGCCAACTCGTTTTCACGCGTATGCTCGGTGCGTCTCAATCGGCCAGCGGTTTTGCGCTGGCGGTTTCGGACGATGGGCAG
>JAUIJZ010000172.1 GCA_030430715.1 Alphaproteobacteria bacterium | reverse complement strand
CTTGTCGTGATCCTGGGCATTGGCGCGGGCGCGTTTTTCTCCATTGGTTGGGCCGACCCGCTCGCAGGGCTGATTGTCGCCGCCGGCTTGCTCTGGGGTTCGATCAAAGTGGTGCGCGAAGCCGCCGATCATTTGCTTGATCGCGAAATTCCCGCCGAACAGCGTGACCGCATTCGCGCGCTTGCCGAGCAGGACAAACGTATCCTACGCGTTCACGATCTGCGCACGCGGTCGAGCGGGCCATATATGCACGTGCAGTTTCACGCCGACTTGGCTCCAGATCTCACGCTTGAAGCCGCGCACAAAATCGTCGTTGCCGCGGAGGAGCGCATCCGCGCCGAATTTCCCACCGCTGACCTTATCATTCACCCGGACCCGCAGGGCGCTGCTGCGCCTCACGGGCACGAGGATTTCGAGCGCGCCACCGGTGGCTGAGCGTCTTAAGACATTTGCACAAGCGCTCGGCTTCGACGCCATCGGCGTCGCGTCCGCGCGAGACGCGTGGCCCAATGGTGCGCGCCTTGCTGAATTCATCGCCGAGGGCCGTCATGGCGACATGGCGTGGATGGAATATCCGCAGCGCGCGCATCCGAATGCGCTTTGGCCTGAAGCGCACAGCGCCGTCATTGTCGGGCAGTCTTACGCGCCGGAGGATGACTCGCTCGCATTGCTCGCACAAAAAGGCGAGGGGCTCGTTTCGGCCTATGCCGCGCGGCGTGATTATCATGATGTGATCAAAGGCAAGCTGAAGCAGCTTGCCCAATGGCTTGCTCGTGAAACGCAGGCCGATGTGAAAGTGTTTGTGGACACCGCACCGCTGATGGAAAAACCATTGGCGCAGCGCGCTGGGCTCGGCTGGCAGGGCAAGCATACCAATCTGGTCTCGCGAGAGCACGGTTCTTGGCTCTTCCTCGGCGTTATTCTCACCGCGGCTGAATTGGAGCCGGATGCGCCGCAGGAAGATCATTGCGGCTCTTGCCGGCAATGCCTCGACATTTGTCCAACGAAAGCGTTCCCCGCGCCGTATCAACTCGATGCGCGCCGGTGCCTCGCTTATCTGTCGATCGAGCACAAAGGTCAGATCGCGCGTGAATTCCGCAAACCCATGGGCAACCGTATATTCGGCTGCGACGATTGCCTCGCGGTGTGTCCGTGGAACAAGTTCGCCGCCCAGGCGCTAGAAGCGCGGATGGCTTTGCGTAACCACCTGCGTCTCGCGCCTCTAGCGGAGCTTGCAGCGCTGGACGATGCCGCGTTCCGGCTGCGTTTCGCCGGAACGCCGGTTAAGCGCACCGGGCGCGAGCGCTTTGTCCGCAATGTGCTCGTCGCGATTGGCAATTCACAGGATTGTGCGCTTGCGGGCTCAGCCGAGCAGCTTTTGGATGATGCCTCGCCATTGGTGCGCGGTATGGCCGTCTGGGCGCTTTCACGCCTGCTTGACGAAACGGCGTTTGCCCGCCTCAAATCGGCCCGCTTGCCGCGCGAGCAGGACGCCAGCGTACGCGAGGAATGGGGCGCATGACACCGGACGATCCGAACGATCCGCCTGGCGAAGGGCCCGCCGCCGATCCGCCTTTCGACGAATCCTTGTTTGGCGCGCCGCAAATTCCCATGCCCGGCGAGGAGCGCGCGAACAGCCGCCGCGTGCGCGATGCGCGTACAAATCTCGATCTCGACCTTGGCCGCATCAAGCGCCGCAAGCGCTTTGGATTTTTCACCAC
>JAUIJZ010000108.1 GCA_030430715.1 Alphaproteobacteria bacterium | reverse complement strand
TATTCGCCAGTGTTCTGGTCAACGCCCTGGATCTGATTGCCCACCGCGCTCCAATCGATATTGCCTTGGAAGGCCCCCATGAGTTCAGAGAACATCTCATCCGCAGTCTCTGGATTGGAAAGAGCCGCTACGCCCTCATCATATTGCTCAGGCGTGAAGCCAAAGGACTCGAAGCGTTGTCGGATATGCGGTTGGTTGAAGAAAGCTGTTCTCTGCTCTGGCGAGAGCGATTGCGCGCGGCGTAGCGCGCTCGTGGCAAAGCCGCCAAACTGCTGCAGCCGTTCAAAGCCCGCATTGACCCGATCGTCTTCAAATTGGCGTTGCTGCCTCTGGCGCATTTGAACACCGAAGCCGGTATCGAGATCACCGCGCCCGAATGCACTTTCGCGGACGGCGTCAAGCCCGCCTTGTTCATAGGCTTGCGCATTGCGGCGGCGGTCACCGAGACGGCGACCGATCTGCTCGCCCTGATCGAAGGCGCCCCACACATCGCTCATTTGCCAAAAAATCCTTGGCCGTAGCCAAACCCGATGGCGCCCGGCACTGTATTGCCCCAGAAATTGCCCCAGGCTTCGCCTTGCTGCTGATAGCCGGAGGCGCGCGCGTTTCCGGCGCGAATTTGATTGCCGCTCACCGCGTCGCCATATTGGCCGGCAACCTGGATCGTCGTTCCGGTCGCGTCAGAGCCTTGTCCCGCGAGCTGGCCCAGTCGGCGATATTGGTTGTCCCATTCGCCGGTCGCGTAGTCTTGGCCGTAGCGATTGAGAGCAATGCCCGTTCCGCCTGAAAAGAGATTGCCGCGCGCCGCTGCGCTGCGCTCCAGCGCCTTCTGCCCTTCCTTCACCCGGAAATCGTAACCGGGCAGCGAACGCACATATTCGTCAGGTGAAAAGCTATCGACCCAGCCATATTGATCCGAGCCGCCACTCTCTCCACCTGCTGGGGCCAGTGAACTTTGCGCGCGCGCGATGGCGTCGGGACGCTCCGCGCGCACATATCCGGCAAAGTCTCCGAACGTATCTCGATGCCCGCCGGGCTTTGCCCCTCCAGCTTCCCAGCGGTTCCAGAACGCGGCCATGTCCGGGTTCTGCTCCATGAGCGTGCGTTCTAAATCCGCGCCGCCGCCAGAACCGGAGAACGAACCGCCGCCCCATGCGGAATCGCTCTGAAGCAGGAACGCCTTCACCTCGTCGGGCGAATAGCCGAGCATCAGCATTTGCCGCGCTTGCGCAGAGGCGCCGGCGCGCGCAGTTGGCGCGCTCAGCGACACTTGGCGGTCGAATATTTCTTTCTGCGTTCGGTTTGCCGCTTCCGTGGCAGCCACCTGCGCGCCAGCGGCTTTCTTCGCGGCGCTGGCCTGAGCATTCGCCGAGATAGCCCCGGCCCCGAGAGCCGCGCCGCCGACAATTGCAGCCGTGGACAATGCGGCCACCTAAAGCTCCTTCGTCAAACCTAATTCCCTCGCAGTATAGCCCGCCCTTTCCATCATGCGGCGTAGAGCACCCTCGCTGTCATTAGTCATGATGGGGATTTGCGAGAACCGCGCGCCGCGCTCCCGCGCCCACGCCTCAAATCCTTCTCGCAGTCGCCGCCCCTCTCCCTTCTCTTCGGAATACCAAAACAGTTCAGAAGCCAGGAGAGTCCGAGGCGCGAACCAGAGCGGAACGAGCAGCCCCGCCATCGCTCCTTTATCTGTGACTTCGACATAAGCTTGCGGGTTTTCAGCAAGGCTCGCGATCGCAGCGCACACCGCGTCCAAATCTAACTCGCAATCACCCCAAGGACTCAGCGCGAAGAACTTCGGCGCAAACTCCCTGATCTTATCGTAATCGATCACGTTGCGATGACCCCATGCGTGCGCATCCTGGCCAGAATGAGGTTGATCGCCGTGGCGTTGTCTGCCGCCGTCGCAGAGCCGCCCGTTGGAACATCGGAAATAGCAGCGCCCTGCGCGCCAAGAACTTGCGTTCCTGCAACTGCGTATGTCGCCGCATTGAGGTTGCCGCTATCATCAACAGTCGCGCTTGAGTTTTTTAATCGCTTGCCAGATCCGCCGTCATAACGCGCCAATGCTCCGTCCGTCGCTCCTGTCGCGCCGATGACATGGGTCTCGTCAGCAGCCTGCAAAGCGGCGATCTCATTTTCAACGGAATCGAGCCTATCTGCCGCCGCCAGCACATCGGCGCCAGCATCAAGCAATATCTCGACAAGCCGGTTGAGGTATTCTCGCAGCAGCACGACCCAGCGATCAAAGTCGCGCCAATTGCGGTCGCCCGTCCTTGGGTCTGCGCGCGTATCGGGCGCGCGCGGCGGCGGTGGAAAATCAACGCTCATGTAGCGTTCGCGGTGATTTCAGCGTGCGCCTTGGTGACGACCAGGCGCACGGGATCGGAAACCCCAAGCTTGATGACGCCGCCATGGGGGGGGAAGTCGCCAAACGGGCCATTCCAGACGACGCGAAGATTGCGATTACCCGATGCGCCAAGTGAACGCAGCATGCGCGTCCCATAGGTGCGCCCGCCATCACGGGAAAACTGCGCCCAGATTTGGGGATCGCTCCCCTGCCCGCTGGCGAGGCCAACGCCTGTCTCTACCTCGACCTCCAAGCGCTCCAGCGTGAACGGTTGGCCGGAAGGCCCAAGCGTGTGCGAAACAAGCTCGCGCACTAATGGCTCAGAGCCCTCGGCATGCGCATCTGGATCAACTTGCCATATGGTCCCGTTGATCGCGTCACCGACGAGAACTTTCCCGAACGCACGCACCGAACACCCGACCCGCCACGTGTCCAACCCATGACTCTGCCGGCGATGCCAAAGCCCCGTGGTCGCGTCCCAAAGCAAGCAACCCTTTGGGTTTCTCAGCGCCATCCACTCATGGCCACGGATCGAGAACGAAAAGGCCCGCGTCACCTCTGGCTCCGGCCAGCTTTGAATGATGCTCGCGATAGATGGATCGGAAATGACCACGGGCGAATTGCCCCGCAGCATACGCACTGTCTGTTCATGATCGATCCAAGCCAGCGAATTGTCGATCGAGCAAATCGCGTCTCGACCAATCAGACCGTATTCGAGGCTGGTCTGTGTTGGGCTGAGCGGGATTCCGGTTGCGGCGCCTGAAAAATACCAACCCTCAGCGCCCAATTCTCCGAACATAAACGCTTCATCATTGTTGACCGTTATTCTGACGATCTTGTCGGGTTTGGTTTCAGCCGTGGCCACATCAAGGCCATCATAGTTGACGGCATCTGCGAGTTCAGATGTGAAGAATACGCCGGAATTGCGCGCCGAAAATATGAGCACTTGGCGCAAGAAAGCGACGCTCGACGCGACACGAAAATCTTCGTCTGTGATTTGCTCAAGCGATGAATTATTCCATAAATATGTCTTGTTGTCAGAAACGATGGCTGTGTGGATGCCGTTATCGTCGATGACTGTTGGATCAGATCCAGAGATTGTCCCGCGTGACGTTGGCACGCCATCGCTGGTCATCGTATAGAGCGTTTCACCCGACACGACGCACAGCGCTCCGCCGAACATGTGCATGCCTCGGATCGGCCCAGAGCCAGCCGATCCAAACTGCGTGAGGCCGGGGCCGCCATAGATGGAATCTGGAATGCCGGGCTCTGGATCGCGCTCAAGGAAGCAGTTGACCAAATCCTGCGATGATACGAACGGGCTTTTCGCAGTAGCCGTGCGCCGGCCAACGGGGATTTCAACCCGGCGCGCGACCATTAGAAAAAGTCCACTGCGACCGTTGTGATGTCCGTTGGCGGCTTTAGATCAGCCAGGCGCGCGCGGCCATCGACATCGCCTGACTCATAGCCCTGCCCCGCTTTGCCAACGCCGATACAGGCTTGCGCCGCAACCACCAGCGTAAGCGCAAAAGCAACGGATTGCGGGATCGCCGTCTCAGCCCACCAGCACAGGCCCTTTTCCTGCAATTCGGCGCGCGCATCGTCTATGGCGCGGTCGATATTCTCCGCGTCAGCCGCATCGAGCGGCAAATCCTTGGCGTAGATTCTCAGATGCCGCGCTACGCGCTCGCGGAGCTGAACCTTGGTGATGCTGGCCATGATGCGATTATGCGCGCCGGGAAAGGCTAGGCGGGGTTAGCTCAAATCGCAGATTGAGCACCTCGCGCGGCTCTTGCTTAGAGCCAACCGTGATGGATGTGGCAGGTGTCTCCGCTAGGCGTGCCGATCAAGATGCGCAAGGATTAAGCCTTGCGCTTACGCGAAACCGGAGCCAAGGGGGCGTCGCCCTCATCGATCACCGTGCCTTCTGGCGCTTCCGGCGCCGATTGTGCTTCGCCCTCGACCACCTCGAAATGCGAGTTCGCGGAGATCTTGCGCTGCGCTTCTTGCGAGAGGTGCGAGATGTCCACGACTTGCGCCGGGCGATCGAAATGCGGCGACGGAAACGTCACGCCAAACCATTCGATTGAGCGACGCGAGGCCGGAACATCAAACGCACGTTCATTCGGATCGCCAATATAGCGCACTTTCATAAAATCAGCCTCTTTCCAACTTGAGCGTTCCCGTCTCCGACATGGAGACGATGGTGTCTGAAAGTGACGCCCCGGTAAACGCCGTCAGAGGCGTTCCATCGTTGAACGTCGCCGTTGTCACATCCGAAGCGTCCGTCATGTCGTCTGTGTTCGCCGTCCAACCCGATCCGGTCGCCAGAATAGTGATATAGCCAAGTGCGACATTGCCCGAAGCGGGATCTGGAAGCGCCGCTTCCGCTTCGGCGGCGGAATCATAAGCCTGCGTCGTGGTCTGTGTCGCCTCGCCAATCAGCGTCGAGATCGTGCCCGCCGCGTTGATCTGCACGAGGATCGAGCCGTATTTGCTCGCCGTAATAGGATGCGCGGCCGTAAATGAAATGCCGCTTGTCGCCGTCTTGGAATATTGGATCGAACCGATCCGGTAATAAGCGGTCGTTGTAGTCTGGAAATCTTCCGGCGTGGTATCGATCGCCAGCGTGCCAATGCTCAACAGGCCATCTTGAAATGTAGCCTGCAGAGCATTGAGCAGCGTTTTGACGTTAGCGGCGAAACCGTCCCCCCCTGCCCGGTCGGACACGAGTTCATTGATGAGGTCCGTTGCGTTCTGCATCCAGACAACAGCCGAGCCTTCATCGAATTGAGGGCCGACGCGGACAGGGAGAGGACGGAGCGCCATGGTTTAGGCCGCCACAGTCGGGTCAACGACATATTGGACGCACACACCAAGCGAGAAATCTTGGTGCGTGGCCGAGATGGCGATGCCTTCAGCCTGGATCGTGGTTTCCTTGGTGAAGTAAACCGCGCCAGGCATGACGGCGAAATGGCGGAGATTGTAGCCCGCCTGCATGCCCTCGCCGCCGTCGCCTGTCAGGACGCCGGAATTGACGAGGCCAGACACAGACGCCGAGTCGTAAGTGCCTGAACCGCCATTGGCCTTCCAGCCAACGTCGATTTCCAGCGCTTCGGTGCCGGTGTCGCCATCCGAGCAGATAAAGAAGCCGCCAACGATGCGCGCGCCTGCGGGCACCTTGCACAGCTCCCAGATGTCGCCGTCCTCAATGGCGGCGGTTTGCGAATGATAGCCCCACGCTGCTTGCACAGCGCCGGCGCCCAGGTGGCGCCCGTCATAAACGGGGAACTTGTCCTGGGCGCGCGGGCCGACGATGGTTTCAGCAGTCATTGTTCAGCCCTCTCTTAGCTGTCAGCCGCCGCAGCCACGTAGGTCGTGACAACGCCATGCTGTTTGCCGTTGAAGAAAATCTTCTTGATGCCGGAGAACTCCTTGGCCCCGACGCCAGAGATTGAGCCGTAATCGTCTTCCTGCATGATCGGCGTCATATCCATGCCGAGCGCGTAAGCGATCGCTTGCTGGCCGCACAGGAAGCACGGCTGCACATCGACCGAACCGCCATTGCCCGCATTGGTGAGCACCGGGAGTTCAGGAATTTCCTTGATGATGACGCCATCATAGATCATCTCGCCGCCCGTGAAGATCGGGTTGTCGGCCACGACACGCGGGCGCGCATCGCGGTTGGCTTGATAGATCGTGGAGTCAAGCTGAGCATCGCGGAACGCGCGCGTGCCGCAGAACAGCACATAATATTCGTCGCCACCGCTGAGACGGATGGGGCGAATGCGCGGGTTGGCCTGCTTGGCCATGCGCTTGGCCATCGTGATGATGGAAGCGCGCATGGTGTCGGCGGTCGTGTCACAATTGGCCAGCGACGCCGAATGGTCGTTGCCGGAATTGTTGGAACGCGCCGCGCCGAATAAAACGCGGTCAGCATTATTGGCGAGCCAGCCATCGAGAATGGCTTCGGTCGCCGCCGCCACCGTTTGGCCTTCCACAGTGATCGCCGTCGCCGCATCCGAGCGGTTGGCCGCAAGGATCGACGGGCCGGCGGTTTCCTGCGTGATCTCGCCATAGAACGAGTTCGCCGCAGCACTGGTGGAGTTGCGCACCGAGAGCAGCGCATTGATGAGGCGCTCGCGCAAGAAATTGGCGAACCAATCCTTGATCTGCGCCTTGCCAGTGTCCATCAGGTCGAAAGCGGTGAACTTGCCGTCGCGCTCATGCACGGCGACCGCTTGGCGGAGCAGTTCGACCGAGACTTGCTCGTTGTAGAACTGCATCGCCTCTTCATTGCCCTTCAGCGTCGCATTACCAACGACCGGGCCGTTGGTCAGTTGCGGCGTGAACGGGACATTGATGGTCTGTCCGCCGTTGACGAGTTCGCGGCGCGCAACAACGACGTTGCCGCCAGACTTCGACATGTAGGGTTTGAATCCGCTGTCGCGGAGATATTCGCGGTAAATGTCCCCTGCCCACTTTTGCTGATAGTGAGCGCTCGGGACGTTGGTGGTAGCCATTGGGCTCTACTCCGTCACGAAAACGTGTCATCGAAAGCCGAGCGCTGATCGCCGCCTGTCGGAGCGGCTGCTCCGTTGACTTGCGAGAGCGACGCCGGCCGGTGGCGTTGCGTTTCGGAGGGAGATGCGTGAGTGCCGTTGGCGGCGCGCGGCTGAGACTGGCGCTCTGGTTCAGCAGGCGTTGCGTTTGCGGATTGCTCGGCAAGCCAAGCTTGCTTTTGCTCTTCCAAAAACGCAGCGAGGTCTTTGCCGCCGAGTTTGGCGGTGAGTTCCTCTGCCTGCTTGGCCTTCTGCACCTTCTCATATTCCCGATGGGCAAAACCGAACGGATCGCGCTGGCCTTCGGCGTGGCGCACCCATTGCGGCGGCATGGTCGCGGTCCAGGCATGGAGCTTCTCAAACTCCTCCTTGCCCAGCTTTTCGCTCCATCTGTCCATCGAGGTTTCGAGACGCTCGCGCTGCAACGTCACAGAAAGACGCTGCTCAAAGCCGCGATTCATGCGGCCGAATTGCTCTTGCACCCAGGCGTGATAGCCTTCTGGATCATCGAGCACGTTCGGTACATTCGCTGCGGCCTCTTGCCGGCGACGTTCCTGCTCTTGGCGCCACGCACGCAATTCGGCCACCTCACGAGCGGCTTGTTGGCGCTTGTCGCGTTCATCGAGCAGAACCGACAGCGGCACCATTTCAGCCGTTGCGGGCTGAGCTGGTGCTGCGGGTTCCGGCTGCGCTTCAGTCTGAGCGGGAGCGGCTTCACTGGTCGCTTCTGCGGGCGCGCCTTCCGGCGCCGGCGTTTCCGCTGGCGTTTCCGGCGTTTCTACTTCGTCAAACAGTTCGTCCGTTGTCTCGCTCATTCAACACTTCCCTCCGCTCTCGTATCGTGAGAGCCGACGACAACGCCCTTTCAGTAAGGAGGCGGCCCTTCTGCCTCTGACGGTGGCAAGCCGAGTGCGCCCGTTGGTTCTGCGGCGGCCAGAGGATCAAATGCGTAGGCGGGTTGACCCATGAGCCCGCCGCGCAACGCATCGGTTGCGCCAATCTCATTCATTGTAGCGTTGACGTTTTCGCTGCGGGCTTGCGCGGCTGCGCGCTCGCCTTCGGCTTGCGTCTTCGGAATCTCGGCCGCGATCTTCGCGGTCTCGGCGCGCGTCTTGTCGCGGTCGGCGAGCATCTTCTCGATCTTCGCGGCCAACTCTTTGAGTTCAGCCATCTGCATCGGATCTGGCTGCTGCGGCTGTTGCGCTGCCTTATCCAGCATGTCGAGCAATTCGGATTTGTTCGGCAGCGCTGACGCGGTGATGATAAGGCGCGCAATCTCTGGATTTGGCGGACCAAGCACTTGCGCTTGGGCGAGCTGCGCCAATGTCTCGAATTGCTCTGCCTGCAGCGTCGCCGCTTCCGGCGCGCGGTCGATGATGATGTCCATGTCGAGTTCGGCCAGCATCGGCCCGGTCTCGAACTCGCTCTGATCGATCGGCGGGCCGCCATTGTCTCCAACGCCGCGCATCGGCATATCCGATCCGCCAGGCTGCATCAGCATGCCACTTGGCGACATGCCTTGCGGGCCATCTTGCATCGCCATCATCGGCGCTTCAGGAGGACGCCGGCGCATAGGCTGTCCATCATCGCCAATAACGGGCGCGCCATTCACCGCAGCGAACTTGGCCGCGTTCTTGTCATCGGTGACGCGGACATACATTGGCCCGGTCCAGAATTGCTGGACGCGGAACCACATCGAGCGATAGCAGCGCAGTTCCCATTCATGCAGGCGATCGAAGATCGGACCTAGCGCCCCTAATCCCGCCTGCTGAAGCGCGAGAACGGCGCGCCCAGACGTGGCCCTGCCCTGCTCGCCCTGAAGCTGGGGGTTCGGCCCGCCCATTTCCAAGAACTCGCGCGCATCGCGTCCCGCTGCCGCAAGAGCGCTCGCCACATCGAGCCCGCGTTCAACCTTGATCTTGCTGAGTTGGCTGACACCAACGGCGCCGTCAGGACGGGCAACCTCGCGCCGCGCCTTTTCAACATCGCCATCAGGAAAGGCGCCGGTTTCATAGAAGAGCTGATTGACCATGAGCCAATGCAGCGTTTTGGACAGGCGGAAATTGATTTCGTCCTGCGGGCTGCGCATGCCGCGCACGACGCCGTATCGCCATACATCACGTGAAACGAACAGCGAGAATGCTTGGATTGGGTGCGTCTTGGTTTCACGCCCCCACTGATCCTTCTCTACGAGCGTCGCCTCTTCCGTGAAGAGCTTGCCGGCGCCTGTGAACACACAGCGGAACCAGCCCTTCTGCGGATCTCGGTGCCACATATCGATGACGAAGAT
>JAUIJZ010000107.1 GCA_030430715.1 Alphaproteobacteria bacterium | reverse complement strand
GGTGTCGATCTCCAGCAGCAAATGCACGCCACCGCGCAAATCTAGGCCGAGATTAAGGGCTTGGCGCGGCAAGAAACCGGGCAAGCTTTCCCGGACCTGCGCCGGCAGAAAGTTGGGCAATGCGAAGAGAATCCCCAGCACGGTCACGGTCGCGACCAGGATCACCCGCCAGCGCGCAAGCTGCAGCATGTCGTTCCGCCTCAGCTCGCCTTTGAATCGTTCGCCGGCGCCGGCTCGGACTTGGAGCGCACCTCGGCGATCGTGCCACGCACGACGCGCACATCCGTATTCGGCGCCAATTCGACCCGGATTTCATCATCCGCGAGCGACTTCACTTTACCGATCAGGCCGCCGGAGGTGACGATCACATCGCCCTTTTTCAAGTTCGCGATCATTTCCATATGGCGCTTGCGCGCCTGCTGCTGCGGGCGAATGAGCAGGAAATAGAACACCACTACGATCAGAATGATCGGCAGCAATTGCATGAAAATACCGGCTGCCGGGTCTGGAGCTGCGGCTCCGCCCGCTTGCGCGAAAGCTTCACTAATGAACATGCATCCTCTCTTGGGACGTTGCGCTTGAAAGGTCAGCGCATCTCGCGCCAGCCGCGCTCGGACGGCGGGGACTATATCGTCGGCGTTCGCCTTTTCAATCAGGTCCCGCGCGCCGCGCGCGCCGTTTCGCCGCAGGCGCGCCCGTTATCCGTTGCCTAGCAACGGCGCCGGATCGACAGGCGCGCCGCCACGCCGCACTTGAAAGAGCAGACGCGCACGCCCGCCCTCGCGCTCGCCGAGTTCAGCGACCGGCTGCCCCGCACGCACGCGATCGCCTTCCCGCACCAGCGCGCTGCGATTGTAGCCATACGCGGTGACGTAGCCTTCTGTGTGAGAGACGATCACCAGATGCCCGTAGGCGGGCAAATCATCGCCCGCATATACGACCTCGCCCTCGGCAGCGGCGACGATCTGCTCACCCGCGCGCCCGGCAATTTCTATTCCGTCCAGACGTTGACCGCCCGATTGCGGGCCGAAACGCGCAACAATCTCGCCGCGCAAGGGCCAGGCAAAACGGCCTGCGCCAGCAGGCGCACCGCTCGCCGCTGATTGCACCGGCGCGGGCGCAGGCGGTTCGTACGCGCGCGCCATCGCCGGCAGCACGACGCGTTCTCCTTCTCGCACCTGATAGGGCGGCTGCATGCGATTGAGTAAAGCAAGCGAGCGTGTATCGACGTTGTAACGGCGCGCGATATCGGAAAAATTTTCGCCACGCGCCACAGCATGAAAGCGCGGCGGCGGCAATTGCAGTTCGCGATCGGGCGCAAGCGCATAAGGCGGCTCAAGATTGTTCTGATCAATCAGCGCACGAAGCGGCACCTGATATGTCGCGGCGATATCGTACAGCGACTCTCCTCCACGTACGCGATGCGTACGCGGCAAACGCGCCGGATCGAACGGATGCGCATCGCCGGGTTGCAGCGCATAGGCTGAAAGCGGCGTGCCCTCGGCAGCTGCCCAGTCCGGCGCCGGTGCAGGCCCACGCTCAGGCAATGGCGCTTCGGGCGCTGGCGCGCTTTGCGCCGCCTGTCGCGGCGCGCGCGGGGGAGTTGGCGTGCTTGGAGGAGCACGCGTAACAGGCGTTGCGCCGCCGCCATACGAAATCGGCGCCGGCTGCGAGGATGCGCAGGCGGACACGATCAGCGCCAATATGAAGGCCACGCGCTTCATGGCGCTATCGTCGGTCAGAATCACTTCGCCGGGCAATCCGCTTCAAGCAGACGGATCCTCGCCCAGGCCGGAGACGAGCGGTGCGAAACTGATCGGCCCAAGCTCCTCGCGCGCACCATTGCGATAACGCACCAATACTTGCGTCTCGCCTTCACCCACCGGCGCCAGCAGCACGCCGCCAGGTTTGAGCTGCTTAAGCAGCTCGGGCGGCATGTCCGCAACAGCGCCATTCACAACGATACGATCGTACGGCGCTTCTTCGGGCCAGCCTTCCTGCCCATCCGCCGTGTGCGCGAACACACGCATCAGCCGCGCCAAACCGAAACGCGCGCGCGCCTCTGCGACAAGCTCGCTCCAGCGATCAAGCGTGACAACCTTATGCGCCAGGCTCGCCAACGCTGCGGCCTGATAACCGGAGCCCGTGCCGATCTCGAGCACGATATCATCGGGCTGCACATCGAGCGCGGCGATCATCCGCCCCACCACGGATGGCTTTGTCATCACCTGCGCATAAGCTAAAGGCAGCGCCATATCGTCATAAGCCAGCGCTTCCATGTGCGGCGGTGCGAAATGCTCCCGTTGCGCCCGCTCAAGCGCTGACAACGCACGCGCATCGGTGACTCCGGCTTGGCGCATCTCCAAGACGAAACGCATTATTTGTGCGGGATCTTCACTCATGCGGCCCCTTTGGCGGCGCGCCGCCTAGAACGCCTTTCAGCGCATGCACTGTTTCCATGTGCGTGAGGTCAATATGCAGCGGCGTCACCGAAATACGATTCTCGTAAATCGCCCGCAAATCTGAACCATCCGGCGGATTTGAGAGTTGGCCGCGAAAGCCGAGCCAAAAATAGGCGCCGCCGCGCGGATCGGTGCGCTTGTCTGCATATATAATGTGATGGTCGCGCATGCCTTGGAATGTCGTTTCCACGGCGCGCACTTCATTCGGCGGTGCGTCCGGGAAATTCACATTGATCACGACATCCTTCGGCCAGCCATGCTTCAGCAGCGTGCCAACAATGCCCGGCCCATAGGTCTCCGCTGTCTCCCAAGGGATCGGCGCTTCCTCGCCGCGAAAACCACGCGCTTGCGATAGCGCGATAGCCGGAATGCCGAGTTGCATGCCCTGCATCGCTCCCGCAATCGTTCCGGAAAACGTGACGTCTTCAGCGAGGTTCTGACCGCGATTGACGCCTGACAGCACGAGATCCGGCGCCGCCCCCTCGATGAGGTGCTCAACGCCCAGCAACACGCAATCGGTCGGCGTCCCCAGCACCGCGAAGCGCTTCTCCGCAACCTGTCGCACGCGAATTGGCGCCGCCAAAGTCAGCGCGCGAGAAGCGCCCGATTGCTCCATTTCCGGCGCGATCACCCAGACATCGTCGCTGAATAGGCGCGCAATTTTTTCGAGCACGGCGAGCCCTGTCGCGTGAATGCCGTCATCATTGGTGCAGAGAATGCGCATTCGAGAGGGCAGTAAGCCAATAAGACCGTAAGGCAATAGGCCGCGCGCTCGTGGCGCCAACGGCGCCTTCGTCTTAGGCTGCCGCACCTGACGCAGCGTCACCATTCCTTTCATCAAGCAAATGTGTCGGCGGCGCAGCGCCTGGAGAAAAAGCTATAAATTCCAGCACACAAGGCCCCAGCGGGAACTGCGCACGGCGGAATTTGGCTGTTTTGCCTATGGGGCCTATGCACACACCTCGCGATTTGGGCGTGTCATTTACGCTTAACGTCCGCTAGGAAGCGCCCGGCTGGTTAAGATCAAATGGCGCTGCTTATCCTCCTGGGGCTTCAGCTCCTCGCGACGCTTGGCGTGGGCGCGCTGCTTTGGCGGCGGCTGGATGCTGCGACGCGCGAAATTGCGCGGCTAAGAACAGCGCTGAATGTCGCCGAGATTGCTGCTTCGGCGCCACCGCTGCGACGCGTCGGCGAGGCAGTGCGCCTCACAACTGTGTCAGCGAGCGCGCCGCAGACTTACGCTCCGCGCTCCATAACGGAATTGCGCCGTCGCGAAGCGGCGCCCACAAAGGAAACAAGTGCGCTCTCGCCCGAAGCGATACGCGCTCTTGTGCTTGCAGCGATCGCCGCCGCGCCTGCGGGCGGACTATTTATTGCCGGCGGCGGCGCACCCGCCGTCGCCACGGGCATCGTCCTGTCGCTGTCGATGATGTTGCTTTCGCTGCGCCCGCTTTGGCGTGTTGCGGCTTGGGCTGGCGTAATGACCGGCCTGGCATGGACCTCCGTCGGTTTTGCCTTGGGCGCTGCAAGCGAAGCGCCGGCCATTTTTTGCACCGCACTCACACTGGCCGGCGCGGCAGGGCTTCTACACGCGCATAAACGCCGCGCCGCCCCCGGCCTTGCGCTGACACTCATCATGAGCGGCGCAGCTTTGGCGCTTGGCGCGCAAATCGGCCTCATCAGCCCTGCTGGTGCTGCCTTTGGCGCATTGTTGGTTTTCGCTGCAATCGTTGGTGCGCTGAGCGCGCGGCTTGAGGGCGTTCACCTGTGCGCGTTCGGCGCCGCCTTAATCGGCTTGTTCGTTCTCAGCGGCCAGGAAGACGCCGCGATCTGGTTCACGCCGGTCACGACTTGGCTGGGCGCGATTTTCCTTGGCATTGCCGCGCTACGCGTGCCTGAACTTGGCGCGCGGGGGCTGACGCTTGCCGCCACCGGCGCGCTGGCGGCGGTGAGCGGCGTGATTGCTCTGCACGCCTCAGGCCACGGGCTCGACAATCCTCTTGCCGCTGCAGCCGCCTTCGCCGTGATCGGCGCGGCGCTGGCCGGGATCGTCGCCACTGGCGCCTCGCGCGAGGGACGCGTCCTGGCGGACCTAGGATTGGCGCTTTGGACACTTGCTTGCGCAAGCTTCTTCGCCGCCGCCGCCGCGATTTGGATCGCCACACCGGCGCCGCTGGCCGCCCCCAGCTACGCAGTGCTGGCGCTGGCGCTCATTGGCCTCAACACTCGCGCGCCGCATCCGGTCTGGCGTATTCTGGCGTGGATCGCAGGCGGGCTGACCGCGCTCATGGCGGCGCTGACAATCGTCATGCTGCTCAGCGAGGCCAGAGGCTGGCCGCCGACCGCACTCATCACAGTCGGCATTCTCCTGCCGGCGCTGCTTGCGGCGGGCGCCGCCGCCGTCGCCAGCAAACAATCCATGCGGGCGACAGCAGGCTGCTTCGAAATGCTTGCGCTTGCTGGCGCCGTGACGAGCGCCAGTCTGGCTTTGCGGACGACGGCCGCAGACGGCGCCCTCCTGCTCACGCCGATCAGCCTATCGGAAGCTGGACTGCACATCGCCATTTGGCTGGCCGCCGCGCTGATGCTCGCCATGAGCCCCGGTTTTGGCGCACGCCGCGCACGCACATTTTGCATTTGGGCGATTGGTTCGGCGGCGCTTATCGCCAGCGCTGCGATCGCGGTGCTGGCGCTGACGCCCTATTGGAGCGCGCGCGAAGGAACAGGTCTGGTCACGTTCGCTGGCTTGGGCTTTCTGGCGCCAACGGTTCTCTATTGGGGGCATTGGGCGTTCTGGCGCGCCCATCGCAATACGCTGTTCACACGCATCGCACTTGCCTTCGGCGCGTTATTGTCAGCAGCCTTCATCACCATTGTTACGTTCGCCGCCCGTCATGACGGTCTCCCCGGCTCGGAATGGTTCGAATGGTCGGTCACGGCGCTTTCTTTCGCGATCGCGATCGGCGTGAATTTCATTCCCGCCGCAGTGTGCGCACCGCACTCAAACCTCCATGAAGATTTCCATGGTCCAGGGCGAGGCGAGGTGCGCGGTGAGGCGCGGTAGCGCGCTGTCCATGTGCGGTGTCTCAGCGTGGCGTTCGAAAGAATTCCAATCCGCAAAGCGCGCATGCACGGCGAAGCGCTCACGCGCGCCGATTTCCCGCGTCACAACATAAGATCTGCAGCCGGTTTCTTCGGCGCGAACGCTATACGCAAGATCGCTCAGTAGCGCCGCGAAGCGTTCATCCTGACCGGCTTTGGTTTCCGCACGCAGAACAACGCAAACGCCGCCGGTTTTTGTACGCGCGCCGAAGCGCTCGCCATCAGCCATGCCATTTCGCCGACAAGCGGCGCCTCCAACCCCATGTGGAGGTTATGTTAGGCGCCGAGCTTTCCGGCGCGCAACCCTGACACTCAGCTGAAACTCAGCTGCCCCAGCAGGCGTAAGCGACCTGCTGCATGCGCGTTGCCGATCCAGCCGTATAGGTGTGCGTCTCGTTGTTGACAGTGACTGAAACGCGATCGGTTTCTTGTACGGCGGCGAGAATCGGCGGACGCTGCGGGAGATCGATGACGAGCCGCCGCTCACGGCCTCTCCCTTCGACCCGGCTCGGCACATTGACGCTCAAATTGCCGATGCGCACCGCCGAGCTCGACGCACGGCGCCCAGCGCGAGCCAAAGTGTAATCCGACAGAACGATGTCGCCTTCAGGCGGACTGCAGGCGAACGACGCAGTGACGCGGCCACGATCGTCGCGCTGGGTCGCAGTCGCCACGCCATCGGCATAGGCGTAGCTCCAGCCCGGTTGTTCCTGAGCCGGGCTTACGCCGGGCGCCGCGAGCGCCAACACACATACACTTGCCGCGAACATTTTCCGCATCGCCGCTCTCCTCCCGCCTCTAAAGGCGCGCGCTGCTTAGCATGGAGATCGGCGCAGATCATGGTTGATGTTTCACTATTCTCAGCGGGCCAGCGCCGCGCCTTCCAGCTCCAACAAGAACCGCTTGCGCGCTGTGCCGCCGGCATAGCCGGTGAGCGCGCCCGCCGCGCCGATCACGCGATGGCACGGCACAATGATGGACACAGGATTGCGGCCATTGGCCGAGCCCACTGCCCGAGAGGCTTTCGGCGCGCCGATCGCGGCCGCCTGCTGCGCATAGGTGCGCGTCTGACCATAAGGTATGTCGCGGAGCGCGGCCCAGACACGTTGCTGGAACGCGGTGCCGGACGCCGCTAAAGGCACCTGGAACGCTTTCAGCTTGCCGGTGAAGTAGAGCTCCAACTCGCGCCGGGCCTGATCCAGCACAGCATCCGCGCCCGCCGGCGCCGAGGCGAACGCCACCCGGTGTCCGGGAAAGGTCAGCTGGGTCAGCCCCGCGCCATCGGAAACCAGCGTCAGCGCACCGACAGGGCTTTCAACAATCGTGCTGATCATGATCGCGCCTTCCGCTTTGCCGCGCGACGCCACAAACGCACCGCTGCATAGCCGCGCCAGGGACGTAGTTCTTCTAGGGTTTCACCCTTGCCGCCCAGAGCGCCGACAAGAACGCTGTCCGTTGCGGGGTAAGCGTCTGGATCACCGAGGGCGCGCATAGCGACATACTCGATCGTCCACGGCCCGATGCCTGGAATTTCCGCCAGCCCCGCGCGTCCCGCGGCGACGGCGCCGCGCGCCAAGCTAAGCTTGCCCTCCGCCACCGCCGCCGCCAGCCGATACAAAGTCTCAGCACGGCGGCCAGGCAGGCCAATCTTGGCGATATCCTTGGCGCCGGCGTTCGCAAGCGCCGCAGGCTCCGGAAAGGCGTGCGTCAGCGGACCATGCACGAAAGACGCGCCGTAACGCGCCACAAGCCGCTCGGTCAGCGTGCGCCCACCCGCAACGGTCACCTGCTGGCCCAACACCGCGCGGATCGCACACTCAAAACCATCGATCACACCGGGCAAACGGACGCCTGGCTCTTCGGCGACGTCGGCAGCCAAACGCGCTTCGCGAACGAGGTGCGCGTCCACAACCGACATATCCGCGTCAAGATCGAATGCACCGCGCACATTGGCGACAAGCGGGCGCGTATGCGGCGCCAACGTCTCCGAAAGCGTGAGAACCAGTCCTTTCTGGCTCTGCCGCAACGAGATCCAGCCAATGTCGCGCCCCCATCTCAGCACGCGCACGTATGTTGAAGGGCTTACGCTCTCGACACCCGCGAGCGCACGCGCGCGCAAGAATTCAAGCATCGCCCCGAAAGCGTAGTCTCCGCGCGGAGCTAATGTGAGACTGAACGCATCCTGCTGCCGCCGCGCTCCTGAAGCGCGCATGCGTGACGGCGGTGCGCCATAGCGCGCCTTCAACGTGGCATTGAAGCGTCGCACCGACCGAAAGCCGGCCGCAAAGGCGATTTGCGTCATACTTAACTGGGTTTCGTTCAATAGCCGGCGCGCCGCGAGCAGACGCGCAGTCTGCGCGAGTTCAATCGGCGCCGCGCCATACGCATTCCGCATCACGCGCCGCAAATGACGCGGGGTGACGTCGAACTCCGCGGCCAAGGAAGCGAGCCCCTCTTCCTCAAGCACCCCCGCCTCAATGCGCGCATAAGCGCTCGCCGCGAGCCGCGCCGGCGCATCTATCGGCGCAAGCCCAGGTGCGCGCTCAGGCCGGCAGAGAAGACATGGACGAAAGCCCGCCGCTTCCGCGGCGGCGGCTGAGGGCCAAAACGTTCGGTTGGTGCGCTTGGGCGTTCGCGCCGGACACAAGCACCGGCAGTAGATGCCCGTCGACGTGACGCCGACAAAAAAACGTCCGTCAAATCGGCGGTCTTTTGCCTCGCAAGCGGCATGGCACGTTTCAGCGTCCAACATGAGGCCAATATGACCTCCACCCCGCCCAGCGTCTCGCCGGAAACGGACACGCTCCTAAACAGGCCCAAAGGGATCAGATAAAAAAGGGCCGGACGAAGCGCTGCTTCATCCGGCCCAAATAACTCTGGCTAGGGAGGAAAGCGCCAGAGGGGTAAACTTTAAAGGCTTAGAGGGCGCAGGCGGCGGCGCGCGCCGCGCCCAACTCGCCAACGCTCTCTGCCTGCGCCTGATGCGCAATCGTGCTGGCTTCGGCGTGCGCCTGCACTGTGACGGAAGCCGGCTGACGGCGCGCCTCGGCATTGAGCCGGTAACGGGCGGCGCTGGTCTCAGTGGTCGGATTGAGGACAATCTCATAGGCGGCGCAGCGCACGGCGCCGACAAACTGATCACTGGTCATTTGCGGCTGTGAGACGTGCAGCGCGAACGGGATGATGGCGGCAGCGGCAGCTGTGGTGGCGATCAGGGCGAACCGCATGGCGGACCTCAATTTCCTGCTCAGGGCGCAGAAGAAGCGAAATGCCCTCCCGCCTGCGCTAGGGTGATATCGATATACGATAATCCGCATCGATAGTCAATGTGTCCTTATCGAAAAACAACATATCTCATAAAGTTGTATTCCCCTACCGCGCGACCGCCTTTTAGGTGTGGCGCATGCCCAATGGCCAAATCTCCAGCCCATGCGTGAATGTTTGCGCCGTCGACGGCGCCAGCGGAATGTGCGTGGGTTGCGGGCGGACGCTGCGGGAAATCGCCGCCTGGTCCAATTATGATGAACCACGGCGCCTAGCCATCATGGCGGAGTTGCCTGCGCGCATGGCGGCGGCAAAAAAGAATACGGCGGAATAGAATGCGTTGGATCGGCCTCGCGCTCGTCGCTGCACTTCTCCTTACAGCGTTCGCTGCGTACATGAATCCCGCGCTGTTTCCCGCCGACATCGGCTATAGGCTGCCACAACTAATCTGGTTGGTGCTCGCGC
>JAUIJZ010000106.1 GCA_030430715.1 Alphaproteobacteria bacterium | reverse complement strand
CCCTCCTTCCACAGCGGCTCCCAATAGGCGTTGTGGATGGAGGGCAGACCGATCTTGGTCGGGTTCTCGCTGATCGAAACAGCGGTGCAGCCCTTCTTGGCGATGCGGTGAATTTCCTTCACGCACGCATCCATGTCCCACGTCGGGATGATGCCGCACGGGATGAAGCGGCCCGGATGATTGCCGCACCATTCGTCGATGTGCCAATCGTTGTACGCTTGCAGGTGGCGGTTCCCCATCGCCTTGTCTTCAACCTGTCCGAACAAGGCGCCGTCGAAGCCGATGAAGCTGCCGAAATTGAGCGAGGCGGCGATGCCGTTGACGTTCATATCGTCGACGCGGGCTTTTGAATCGTAGACGCCCTTGCGCAATTGCTCGAGCGCCGTCGGCTCGACGCCGAATTCTTCCGGCACCCGCCCGACGACCGCGTTCAGGCCGACGGACGATTTCCTCACGCCGTAATATTCCCAATAATTGGTGCCGTTCGCCGTGGTCTTGAATGTCGGCGCGCTCGCCAGCGCCTCCCCGGACAAATGCTGTTTGAACATGTCCGGCGGTTCGCTGATGTGATCGTCGACGCTGATCATCACCATGTCGTTCATCTTCATCGCGGGTCTCCTCCTTGTAGTCCGGGCGTATCGAGCGGCTGCGCCTCGCCGGCGCTGAAATCTTTGATCTCGCCGACACGCCGCGCTTTTGTCACGTTGTCCGGCTGAAACGTATAACAATTACTGGGAAAACGGCCAGCGTTGGACTGTTCGGACAAAGGGATGGCGCGCCCGTGCGCGATCATCGTGCCCCAGCGCAAAACGCGCACTGCTTCCTGAATCTTGGGATCGGAAGAAACTTGTGCTGGCTTCAGCTTGTCGAGGCGCACGCCCGCCAAATCCGCGGGAGCTGAGATTTCAAAGCCCTTGAGCGCCCAACTGAGCAGTGTTTTGCCGTCTCGGCATAATTCCGTACGGTTTTGTCCGTCTTCCGGATCGGATGTCAGAATGTCATAGACCAGCGGCGCTTCATCGGCGGCATGCGCGGCGGCGAGAATCGCCAGGTCGTACAAATGCGTGCAGTTTGTCAGTTTGTTGCCGCGAGCAGGAAACTCTGACAATCTGACACCCGTGAATGTCTCCTGCAGACGCCGCACGGCGCCAGGGCATGTCGTCCACGGCGCGCGCACCATGTTGGGCTCGATGGCGACCGCCACACCATCCTGATGGCGCACGACGACGCCCATGTGGTGATAATCGTCTTCGACCTCCGCGCTCACATAACCCGGCGCCGGCTTGATCCTAAACCGCCGGCGAAAGCCTGGGAGCGCATCGAGCGGCGCCACGCGCTTAGTCTCGCG
Organism: Alphaproteobacteria bacterium; assembly: GCA_030430715.1. GTDB lineage: Bacteria > Pseudomonadota > Alphaproteobacteria > Caulobacterales > Aquidulcibacteraceae > Vitreimonas. The sequence goes on along the minus strand of JAUIJZ010000106.1, from coordinate 7,989 downwards.
CCAACAGCAGCGCCGTCGCCAGCGGGCCGCCTCCGGACGCCGCGACGGCGAGCTTCGGATCGCCGGGGATTTGCCGCGCGCCGCCCTGCTTTCTCAATTGCACCACCGCTTCGTGGGCAAACCCGAAACCGTGCAGACGTCCGCCGCCAATCTGTCCGCCAAACGTATTGAGGGGCAATTCGCCATCGCGTGCGATGCGCGTACCGCCCTCGATAAAGCGTCCGCCTTCGCCGACTTCGCAGAAGCCGAGCGATTCAAGCCATGCCACGGTCTGGAAGCTGAACCCATCATAGAGCTGCGCGGTATCGACATCCTTCGGCTTGTAATCGGTGCGCTTCCACAATTCCGGACCAGTGGCGTAGCAGGCCATCCATTCGGCCTGATCCCAACTTAAGCGGTCCACCGCGCCAGCCATGGCGGCGATGCGGATCGGCGTCGCCTTGACCTCATCGAGCGCATCGCCGGCGGAAACAATGATCACCGTCGACGCATCCGTGAAGCGGTCGCAATCATGCAAGCAAAATGGCGAGGTGATCATGCGCGAGGACATATATTCGTCCATCGTCAACGGCTTCTGCACCAGCGCGCGCGGATTCAGCGCGGCGTTGGCCCGTCCGGTCAATGCGATTTGCGCCAATTGCTCACGCGTCATGCCGTAACGCTTGACGTGACGCATGGCGTATTGCGCCGTCCAGCACGCAGCCGAGATCGCGAAGAATGGCGCGGTCCATTGCGTATAGCCCTCGACCTTTTCGCGCCGTATCGGCGGAAACTCCTCAGGCCGTGACATCGCCGCCGCTTCATAGACCGTGCGGAAACAGATGACGTGCCGCGCCTGGCCAAGCCGCACAGCCATTGCAGCGGCCGCCACCGCACCAAGCTGCGATGTGATCTCGCCGCCGCCCGCATACCATGTCGCGCGGATGCCAAGGGCATCGATCAGTTCGTCAGCACCGATCGGCGAGAAGCCGAGATAGCCGTGCGCTTTTCCTGGGTAGGTCGAGACGCCATCAATCTGATCGATGCCGAGTCCTGCATCGTCGAGCGCCTCCTTCACCGCATCGAGCGTCAGCAGCAGCGGCGCGCGGGTCAGACGCATGCCCACTTCGGACTGGCCAACCCCGGAAACAAAAGCGTCGCGCGTATTCATCAGCTGATCTTCTCAAAGAGCGGGTAATAGATGTCGCCTTGCTGCTCGAAGGTGACGCGAACGCGGTCATCCACGTCCACGTCATCGACAGGGCAATTGACGATATTGGTCGTGAGAAAAACGCCGGGCGCGCCATCGATGGCGACGCGCGCGATGACGAACGGCACTTCCAGATTTGGCATCCAGGCTTGGTAATTCACCGTGAACGTATCGACGACGCCCGTGCCCTCAACCGCTTTCGGCGCAACCTTCTCCGAAAGACAATTGCGGCAGACCAAGCGTGGCGGATGGAAAAAGGACTTGCAGTCCTCGCAATGCATCAGGCGCAGTTCGCCTTCGGCGCCGCCAGTCCAAAAGGCGCGGTTCTCAGCGTCGAGACGAGGAATAGGACGTGGCGGATTCATTTTAGCTCCACACCAGATGCAGCGTATCGACGCCAATGACATTGCCGCCATGGAAGGTCGGCTTGTGCGCCGGATCAATGCGAAATTCAGGCAAGCGTGAGAGCATCTGCTCATACGCAATCTGCAACTCGATACGCGCGAGATGAGATCCCAGGCACCGGTGTGGGCCAGCATTGAAAGCGATGTGCACCTGCTGGCGCTCAATATCGACTTTGTCCGGTTCCGGAAATTCGGACGGATCGAGATCGGCGCCCGGCAGGAAGAGAAAAAGGCGCTCACCCGCTTTCATTTCCACGCCCTGAAACACCGTATCCTTCGCCACACGGCGCGGCGGCACCGTGAATGTGTAGCGGCGCAGCAATTCTTCAACCGCATCGCCAATAAGAGCTGGATTCTCACGAAGCCGATTTTGCAGCGGAAGATCTTGCGCCAAATGGCGAATGCCATGGCCCATGCCGTTCATCACCGTGTCGAGCCCGGCGATGAACAGGAGAATGCAATAATTCTCCATATCGTTGATGGTAGTGGGCTCGCCATCGACCTGCATACGCCACATGGCGCTGATCAAATCGTCCTTGGGATCATCGCGCCGTGCTTCGATCACATCGCGCATGGCGTCGGCGACACCGCGCTGGCGCATGGCGATGCCGGCCATGTCCATCTCCGATGTGCGCAGGAGAAAGTCTTTCACCAATTCCCGATATTCTGCGGTCCGCTCGATCGGCAGGCCGAGAATTTTCAGAAACACCTGAACCGGCATGATTTCGGCGATATCGCTCATGAACTCACAGGAGCCGCGCGCCTTCACGCGGTCGATCAATTCATCCGCGAGCTTACGAATATCATCCTTGAGCAAGTTCATCGCCTTAGGCGAGAACGCACCGTTGAGCGGGATGCGATATCTCGTGTGATCGGGCGGGTCCATGCCGATCGGTACAGCAATTGGAATATGCGGCGCGTCCGCCGGCAACATCGCCATCATCGCTTTCACTTGCTCAGGTGGGAGCAGCGCATTCGAGAACGTTTCTGTATCGCGCGCGGCATTGAAGTTCGCACTGTGGCTCAGCGCAATCCAATGGCCGCCATGGCGCGGCGTCCAAAAGAGGGGCGGCGCCGTTTCATGCATTTCCAACACGCGCGCGTGCGGATCGGCGACGAGACCTGGGTCGTTGCGAAAATCGAAGTCGAACACGAGCGCATCCGGCACATGCTCGGGCTTCGTCACAGCTGGACTAAGTTCCGAAACCGCCATGTTGTCCGCCTCCGATTGCGTCCCGCGACAAACCCTAGCCGATTTTCTCGCCCCGCGCCCAACGCGGCGCGTTGGCAAAGAATGCAGCAAAATTGGCCCGATTGAACCACAGCCGCCGCCCAATAACGCCCGGGCGATTGACCTGAACGCGCTTCATTTGCGCGCTTTCCCGCCCGCGTCTGGCCGGATATTTTGCCTTCTCTATTTTGACCGTGGCTGCCGGCGTAAGCATAATGTGCGTCCAGTCTGAGTTCGCCGCACGGCCCGCAGGGAACGCGATGAAGATCCGCATCGAAAAAGCCGCCTGCGTCGGCAATGCGCGCTGCGCCGCGATTGCGCCTGGCCTCTACCCGCTTGACGATGACGGCTATATCGCCAGCGAAGGCTTTGACGTGCCCACGGGCGAGGAGGCGCTTGCCCAGCGCGGCGCCCGCGCGTGTCCGGAACGGATTATTTCCATTGTTGAAGAAGACGGCTAACCCGTCTCGTCGAAACCACCGCCAAAGGCGCCGCACTGTTCGAGAGGAAACACCGATGAGTGACATTCTGGGGTATAAGGGAAAGCGCGTTGTCGTCAGCGGCTGCTATTCGGGCATGGGCGCCGCAACCGCGAAGTATCTGCTTGAGCTTGGCGCCGAAGTGCACGGCCTCGATTTCAAGACGCCGGATACGAAATTCGCTTCCTTCACGCAGACGGATTTACGCGATCCGGCCTCGATTGATGCGGCCGTCAAAGGCATCGACGGGCCAATTGATGCGTTGTTCAATTGCGCCGGTCTGCCGCAAACGGCGCCTCCGCTCGACGTCATGAAAGTCAATTTTCTCGGCACGCGCCACCTTACGGAGCGCGTCATTGAAAAAATGCGCGAAGGCAGCGCCATCGTCTCGATCTCTTCGACCGGCGGCATGGGCTGGAGCCGCCGCATCCCAACGCTGATGCAATTGATCATGACGCCGGATTACGAGTCCGGGCTGAAATGGTGCGAGTCGAACATGGAGACGGTCGCCGAGGGCTATTCGTTTTCGAAGGAGGCCGTCATCGTCTGGTCTCAGTTCAAAGCGGCGCAGACCATCAAGAAGGGCATCCGCATGAACTGCACCCTGCCCGGCCCGACGCAAACGCCGATGATGAAGGAATTCCAATCGGCCACGCCGCCGGAAGTGTTCAAGGCGGTGATGCAGCCGATCGACCGCTATTCCACGCCTGAGGAACAGGCCGGCCCGCTGGTGCTGATCAACAGCGCGCTGACGACCTACCTCAACGGCGCCGTGATCCCGGTCGATGGCGGCTTCATCGGCGGCGTCGCGACCGGACAAGTCGACATGAGCGCCATGATGCGGCGTCCGGAATAGCCGGCCAAGGGAGCCCCATACGTGTCAGAAGAAGCCCCGCACCTGCTCACCGAGATCGTCGATGACGCCATCCTGGTCTGCACGCTCAACCGGCCCGAAAAGCTGAACGCGATCACGCCGCAAATGCTCGCCCTTATAGACGAGGCCGTGCTGCGTTTGCGCGACACGCCCGAGCTCAAGGTGATGCTGATCCGCGCCACCGGCCGGTATTTCTGCTCGGGTGCGGATTTGCGCTCCGGCAACGGAAAACCGCAACCGCGCACGGCGTCCGGCATCCGCGAAAACCATCGCGTGCATATGAGCATCATGCACCGCCTCTATGACGAGATGGAGCATGTCGAGAAGCCGATCGTCGCCGCGCATCATGCCATGTGCGTGGGCGGCGGCCTGGAGATTTCGCTGTCCTGCGATTTCCGCCTCGCCGCCAAGAGCGCGGGCTACGCGTTTCCCGAAGGCCTGTTCGGCGTGCTGCCCGCTTCAAACGGCGTGAGCCGTCTCACGCGCATCTGCGGCCCGCATTGGGCGCGCTACATCATCATGGCCAACCTGCCGGTCAACGCGGAAAAGGCCTTCAATATGGGCCTGGTGCACGATGTCTTTCCGGACGAAACGTTCGACGAAGACGCCCTGAATTTCTGCCGTCACCTAGCGAAACAAAATAGCGAGCAGATGGGCGCGGCGAAGATCGCCATTGAACTCGCTTACGATGTGGAGCTGGCGCAGGCGCGCAATGTCGAGCGGCTCGCCAATAGCGCGCTGATGCTTAACCCCGACTATCTCGAGCGCATGGCCGAATACATCAAGGGCATCGGCAGCAAGGGCAAGAAGGGCTGACGGGCGATCAAGGCCGCAGCGCCGTATAGGAAAAATCCGTCGTGTCGCGCGCGCCGGTGACCGGGAAGCGCGCCTCGCCCGCCGGGCGCTGGCTATCGATGGCGTGCAGATACTGGCGCCGGCTGACGGCCCAGCGTCCGCCGCGCTTTTCCCACTGATCGATGTAGCGCCCGCAGGTGCGGATCTCGAACGCCGCGCCTTGGGCCGAACCGCGGAAAATCGCATCGACATACGTCTCGCTGCCGGCGCGATCTCCATTCACGGCGATGGAGATATTGGAGATACGATGCAGGTGGGTTTCGAGTGAAAAGTGCGCGGCGATCGTATGCTCGACAAAATCGCGCGGTGCGCCGCGAAACATCTCGCCATAATCAAGCTGCGCATCGTCGTGGAAGACCGCGACGCCCAGCTCCTTGTCGCAGCGATCCATGGCGCGGCAGTAATTTTTAAGCTGCGCTTCGATGGCGCGTTCGTCGAGCAAAGTGGCGAGCATGTCTGTCATATCGCGTCCTTAGGCCGAACTTCCCGCTGCATCTACCGTGTTGCGCACTTCGGCGGCATCCAGATCTTTTCGATAGAACAAGCTTGCGAGCACGAAGAAGCATGCCGCCGGAATGACGATCGCGGTTGAGCACAACAGCGCGTAACGCAGAGATTCCTCGCCGAAACCAGGCCGCAGAAAATCGCTGATCCAGCCGACCAGCTGCGGGCCGATGCCCATGCCCAGCACGTTGACCATCAGCGTCAGCAACGCCGACGCTGTGGCGCGCGCCATGACCGGCGCAAGGTTCATGATGATGGCGATCATCGGCCCCGTGAACAGCCCCGAGACAAAAGCCTGCACGGCAAGCACGTAGACAGCCAATTGAATGTCCGCTGCGGTCAGCGCGTAGAACACCAGACCGCCCGCGGCGAGCCCAATGCAAGCGGCCAACCAGAGGTGCCAACGCAAATCGCGGCGCCCCGCGAAATCGAACAGGAGGCCGCCCAAAAGGTGGCCGGTAAAAGAACCGACGCCAAGCGTCGAACCAAGCATGGCGCCGATCTCGCCGGTGCTCATGCCATGCGAACGCGCGAGGAAGGCCGGCGCCCAATAATTCACGCTCATGCTGAGCAAGGTCAGCAAACCAGCGCCAATCAGCATGCAAAGCAGCGAGCGTATGCCGAGCAATTGCCTCATCGTTTGCAGGAACGGCGGCTGCTTGAGCTTTTGCTTCAAGCCATCGGCCGCGCCCTGACGCACTTTGGGAAAGGTGAAATAAACAAGCGGTCCAAGCAGCACGCCGAGCCCGCCTGCGATGAAGAAGGCCCAGCGCCAGCCATAAGCCTCAGCCGCCCATCCGCCCAGGAACAGCCCGCCCGCAAGGCCAATCGGCGAGCAGAGCATCAACAGAGACATCGCCGTTGCGCGCCGCTCGCGCGGGAACAGATCGGCGACCAGCGCGTGCGAAGGCGGCGCGCCCCCCGCTTCACCAAGGGCGACGCCAATCCGCCCCAGGAACATATGCGCCGTATTGAGGGCGAAGCCGCACGCGCCTGTCATCAAGCTCCAGAACGTCACGCCGATGGCGATGACATTGACGCGCGACCAGCGATCCGCGAGCCGCGCGACCGGAAAGCAGGCCGCTACATAAACGACCGCAAAAATCAGTCCGAGCGCGCCAAGTTCTGAATCGGTGAGGCCAAGATCGGCGCGAATGGGCTCGACCAGGATGCCCATGATTTGGCGATCCATGAAGCCGATCGTGGTCACCAGAATAAGGATGAACAGCACATAATAGCGCGTCGCCGCGCTTACCGGCTCGGCTGTCGCCGGCGTCGCCTCTTGCACCATTCGCGCGCCCCCTCTGTGGCCACTCTTGCGGCGGCCGCAGCGCAACTCTGCTTCAGATTAGCTCGAGGCGCAATTTGCGTGGGGCCGGCGTCAAATCTGCCAGAACGCCTTCATCACCGCATAGACGACGCCGCCAGCGATCACCGCCAGCAAAAGCGCCAGCCAGAGCGGCCGCATCGAAGGCGCCGCCGCGCCCTCGCCAAGTTTGCGGCGGCCAGTGATCATCGGCCCCACGAGATTGTCGCGCTTGAACAGCGCATAGAACAGGATCGCGAGCAGGTGCAGAACGATAAAGGCGAGCAGGACGTTGAACACGACCTCATGCCACTCGGCCGCGACGCGTCCATCATCAAAACTGACGAACACCGCCAACGGTCCGGATTCGATGCCGTCAACGTCGATAGCGAAAAGGCCGAGAATGGTTTGCGCCACGATGAGCACAATCAGCGCCAGCACCGACAATCCGCCAAGCGGGTTGTGACCGACATGCGGCTCGCGCGAACTCGAAAACAATTTGCCTAGATACGCGCCGATGCCCTTTGGTCCGCGCAGAAAGCTGCCAAACCGCGCCGTGTCTGAGCCGACAAAGCCCCAGAGAATACGGAAAGTGATGAGACCGAGCACCGCGTAACCCGACCAGCGATGCCATTCCATCCACGGGATGAAGCCGTATTCCGAAGACGCTTCCAAAGAAGCGCGCGTCGAATCCGGCAGGCCCGGGCCCTGCTCTGCGCTCCACCAAGAAAAAAGAATGAGCAGCACGAGCAGCCAATGAATGAGCCGCACCGGCAAATCCCAGACGCGCGTCGCCTTTCCCGCTTCCGCCATACCGATCATCCCGCGTTGTGAATCCGTACGCACGATGGCGCCAGCCAGCCTCGGCGGCAACCGTACGCACCTGCACGCCGAATGTACGGGTATCAGCTACGCCAGCCTGCCCCGCACAGCGCAACACTGCGCCGCCTATCCGCCGCCCGGTCAGACGTTCGCGCATGTCGCGCGAACGCCTAACAAAGCGATGCGGGCCCTTTTCCTTCCTCCTACGCGAGGAGTTCGGTGATGGTGCGGTTGGTTTCCTGCGAGCGGGTGCCCCAGCGCTCGACCTGCAGGCCCATGGCCTGCTGAACGGTCAAGCCGATGCGGGTGATCGCGTCGCCGCGGC
>JAUIJZ010000105.1 GCA_030430715.1 Alphaproteobacteria bacterium | reverse complement strand
TCCAAGAGCCGGGTCGAAACCTGGACGAGCTCGACGTTGAGCACCAGATTTCCGCGCTTCGTATAGCTGCCCCACCGGCTGGTCATCCGGCGGGTGATCAAGGCTGGCGGATCCGGCAAATGGCGTCCAAACAGCTTGTGCTGGACGGCCAGTCTTCGGCGGAAATGGGTCTGCGCTCTGCTCGCATACCAGCGCCAAAGCAAGTCGGCGCGTTCCGCCCGTGATTTCTCTCCCAACGTCTCCATCACCAATCGCGATTGCGTGACCGTCACGGCGTTGCGCAGCGACTCTCTGACATGAAGGCGCAGGGCGCGGCCGAGGTACTTATGTGTCTCTCCGGATATGTAGCTGCGGGGCGGCGTGCGTGGCTTCCACAGGGAAAAATCATGCTGTTGCGCATCGATCCAGCCGGCTCTTCGCCTCACGCGCTCAGCGATCTCGGCGTCGGTCGCGCGCGCGGGCACGCGGACCATGACGGTGGAGTCCGGCGCAACGGTGATCCGCAGCGTGCTTCGGTCTTCCTTTGCGACAGCGAACTTGATCGTCTTACGTCCCCAGGCGATCGCCATTTCCCTCATCGCGCCAGCCGTACCCGCGCTGAGGCTAGGATGTCGGAGACCATCGCGTCCATGATCTCGGCGTTAAGCCAATCGCCATCTGTCGGTTTGAGTTCGTCGAAGAAATAATCGTCGAGTTCGTTGCGGATCACATTTTCGGCCTCTGGATCATGCTGCCAGCCGACAATCGCATGGCGTTGGATGACGCCGAGTGCAGCCATCGATACTTTCGCCGCCAGCTCCGAGCGATCGGGACGCACGTTGGCAATGTGCTTGCGCGCAATGCCCCAGAAGGCGATGGCATGCCCGTTGCCTTTGAGCGCTGGCGGTACAGGGTCTGTATCGTCCTCGCGAGCATCCACCTTGTCGCGCAATTCGACGACGCGGGCGAGGTAGCTCTTCTCGTCCAGCCGCTTGTCTTTGAACGCGTCGATCACCTGACGGATCAGTGTTGAGAACTTCTCATAGAAGACAGGGTCTTCGTCCCACTTCTCCTGAATCGATCGCGCCAGGCGGTGCGCGATCTCGTCCGCGATCGATCCTTCGCTGCGCCGACCTTCCTTGCGCGCGGCGCGAATGGCGTCGTCGTCAAAAATGTTAATGGGATCGACGACGCGTGTGATTTCGTGCGCGGTCACATGCTGGTTCAGCAAGTCCCGAATGCGTTTCTCGTAGTCGCTGAAGTCGACGGCCTCGCCATATCGGACGCGAACGTGCTGGCGAAGGGCAAGGAAACGGAGGCGATCGGAGCGCCAGCGCTCCAAATCCGACTTGCGAGCTCGTTCGACAAAATCGCGCGACACCGTCGCGACTTCATAGGCGCGTGAAAAGGCGCTGAGACGCTTGTAGAATTCCTCGCGGAGAGATGCGTCCGACAATTCGCGCGCATAGGCTTCTTCGTCAAAAGCGTTGGCGACGCCGGTGAAGAGGTCGAGCAGGGCGGCGTGTTTGTCGGGAAGCGCGTCTGCTTGCTCGGCTATGGCTGCGAGCGAGCCGGCCACATCTCCCGGTTCAAAGCCTTGTAGCTGGTCGTAGAAACCAAGGGCGTCGCTCAGGTTCTGAAGGACGCCGGAATAGTCAATGATATAGCCGAATGGCTTCTCGGGCGCGCCCTCCTGATCGAACACGCGATTGACGCGGGCGATCGCCTGCAACAGGTCGTGCTCGCGCAAAGGGCGCGCCAGGTACAGGACCGCGTTCCTCTTGACGTCGAAGCCTGTAAGCAGCTTGGAGACGACGATCAGGATGTCGGGCTCTTCCGGTCCCTTGAAGCGCTCGATGATCTGCCGGTTGTACTCTTCTTCCGACTTGTAGAGCGCCATCATGCGCGCCCAGAACTTCTTCACCTCATCCGAGCTTTCTTCGAGAAGGTCGTTCTCATGCTCGCGCGTGTCAGGCGCCGAGATGATGACCTCGCAAGAGATCTTTCCGAAGCCATCGATCAAGTGCTTCAGCAACACGGCGTCCTTCTTGCTGGGCGCCACGAGCTGGCCCTTGAGGCCCTTGTCCTTGAAGTTGTCCGCGAAGTGCTCACTCACATCGAAGGCGATGCATTTGAGACGCGCGGTGACGCCGAGCATCTCGCGCGGACGGCTCATCTTCTTCTTGAGATCGGCGATCTGCTTGTCGGTCAGTCCTCTGGTGACGCGTTCAAACCAGGAATCGATCGCCTTGTCGTCGACATCCTCCTCGACATGGCGGCCTTCATAGAGCAGTGGGACGACGGCGCCGTCGGCGACAGCGTCACGCATCGAATAGGCTGGCTGAACCAGGTCGCCAAACTTGAGGAAGGTGTTCCGCTCCCGCTTGGCGATCGGCGTGCCGGTGAAGCCTACAAAGCAAGCCTGCGGAAATACGGCGCGCATTTTCTCATGCAGGCTGTCCATGTCGCCGTATTGCGAGCGGTGGCTCTCATCGACGAGGACGAACACGTTCGGGTCAGCATCAGCGACCTTGCGCTTGTTCAGCAGCGCCTGGAATTTGTTGATCACGGTGGTGATGACCGGCGCCCGCTTCTCGACAAGCTCCAAGAGATGTTCGCCAGTGCGCGCGCGTTCAGGTTCCAGGCCGGTGGCGCGAAACGTCTTGGCGATCTGGTCGTCAAGGTCGGTGCGATCAGTGACGAGCACGATGCGCGCGTTTGGCACGGCGGAGGCCAGCGCCTTCGCCAACATGACCATGGTGAGCGATTTGCCTGAGCCCTGCGTGTGCCAGATCACGCCCCCTTTGCGTCGTGCTTTGTCGTCACGCTGTTCGACCCGCTCCATCAGGCGGCGGACGGCGAAGAATTGTTGGAACCGCGCAATCTTCTTTTCCGGCCCATCGAACAGCGTGAAGCGCCGCGCGAGATCGAGAATGCGCTCGGGGCGGCAGAGGCTGACAAGCGCCTCGTCAAGCGGCGTGATCATCCGCGCGCCAGCTTCCATCAGCCCTTTGTGGCGCGCGGCGTGCTGTGCGAAGTCATCGAAGATCGCGGCCAGCTCAATGGCGTCGGTCTGCCGATTGAGCAATTGGCTGCGCCAATCATCGGCGTCTTCCAGTTCTTTCCAGTTGCTCCAGAACTTCGCGGGCGTCCCGACCGTGCCGTAGAGCGGCTTGTGGCTGTTGGCGGCGATCAGCAATTGCGTCGTGAAGAAGAGCGTCGGGCAACCGAGGTCCGGCTTTTGGTTGCGCAGCTGCTGGCTCACGCCTTGAAGCGCATCGACGCGGGCGTTCTTCACCTCGATGACGGTCCACGGGATGCCGTTCACAAACAGCACGATGTCGGCGCGAATGGTCTCGCCGCCGTCCCAAGAGACGGAGAATTCAGAGGTCATGGCGAAGTCGTTGGCGCGCCAGTCGCTCCAGTCGATGTAGTTGAGCTTCCAGCTTCGGGTGACGCCGTCCACGGTTTGTTGCGGGTCAACGCCTAGGTGCAGCAAATCCGTTAGTTGTTCGTTGGTGGCGAGGAGGCCGTCGAAGCGAACATCGGTGAGGCGGCGCACGGCGTCCTGGATATTGGCTTCAGAGAACGCAAAGGAACGCTCGCCGCGCTGGATGCGGTTCATGCGCGCGAGCTGTTGGCTGAGCAATTCGTCGAGAATGGCGCGCGATCGGCGGCGTCCGCGCAACCGGTCCGAGTCAGCGCGGCTGATATAGCGCCAGCCCAGCGCCGAAAGGGTCTGCAGCGCCTGCAGTTGCGCGGAGCCAGCCTCGGACAGCGCGAAGGCGGGGGACAGGGCGTCGCTCATGATGTCGGAAAGAGGTTGAGCGACCGCCGGAGCGTCGCGATCAATTGGTTGATGAACTCCGTCGGATTGTCCGCTTCCCACAGAACTGTGGTCAGATGGTTGGTGTCGAAGTGGCTCTTCTCTTTATCGAACTTTGCGCGCTGGCACAGGTAGAGTACCGGCTTGCCGAGCCCCTCGGCGTAACCGGCCTCCCAATAGGCGCCGGCATTTTCATGGGTGAGGTCAACCAGAACAAATGCCGCGTCGCGGATCTTTTCGCGCATCAGATTGTCGATGATGCCGGCCTTGGCAGCGTCGCGCATGTCGATCAGGTCGTGAGAGATGTGCTCCTTGATCGCGGGCTTAACGTGATCGCGTAGAAAAGGATCTAGGACCGGATCGCCGAACTTGAGAGCGATGAAACCGTAGAGTCCCGCGAAGCGTCCGCGCTTTTCGGATTCATATTGCGCCCAACCTCCGAGCGTCAGGTCCACGTCCTGCATGTGGGTGTAGGCGCCGATTGCCTTGGAGACCATGGCCGTGATCAAGCCGCGAGAGATCAGCTCTTCAGTGACCTTGTGAGCCGCGCGCGGTGTGGCTGCACCTATCCTCGCGTAGAATTCCGCGCCGATCCGAGGGATGGGCAAGGCGGTAGTGGCGATCTGGTCGCCGATCCAGCGGATTATGTTGATGGCCTGTTCGGATGGCGTCGGCAGACGCGCCGTCGGAAGGTAATCGTCGAACCAGGTTGTCGTCATGAAGAACGGCTTCTGGTGTTCGTCCCAGCTGCGGCGGAGGAGATGGCTGAGCGCGGCGCGTTTGGGTCGCGGAAATGTCGTGTCGTCCTTGTGCGAGAGCACGGTTTGCAGCGTGCGCGTCACGATGAACTCGCCGCAAATCTCGCAGGTGAACCAGTCGCCGTCCCCATGAGGCATCGATGTGCATGCGCCACCATGCTCATTCCGGCAGATTGGACATTTCGTGGCTTGGCTCATGCGGCTTGCTCCGACGCAACGGCCAGAAGTCGCCACTCACCGGTCAAGACCTTTTGCAGCAGACCGCGCCTTTGCACGCGCAGGAAATCAAGCTGCTTGACGAGCTTGGCAGTTGAACGATCTTCGGCCCAGAGGATCGAAGCAATTTCGCGCTGACGACTAAGAGGTGGGGCGGGCAGCTCGATCTGTTCAAGAACATCCAGGGTCAGACCAAACCTCACCACGCCATTTGCAGAGCGAGCGAATGCATGCCGTACGGGCGTGTATCGCATGGCTTGAGCTAGGAATTCGCCTTCGGTTTTCCTCGCCCGCGGTCTAGCGATAGCGAGGTGATATCCGCATACGAGGTCGTCAAAGTCCGCGGCCACGAGAGCGCTCTCGGCGATTTCTTCGGCGGTTTCTGAGTCTTTTGTGAAAACGACGTCGCCACGACGAAGCGCATTTGCCTCGATCTCGCGGGCGCTGGCGCTGGCCTGCATGAACTGTAATTCTGAGGTAATCTCTGCGTTATGAAAAACGTCCATGTAGTTGCAGAGTCGAACGAGCTGTTGACCATCAACAGTTTTCTTATCGACGCCGCTGAACCAGACGTCCGCCAAATCCAACAACGGTCGCTGCGGACTGTTGGCTAGGAGAGTTTGCAAGAGTCCTGCTTTCCGTCGCCCCTTTGCGTCGACGATTCCTTCGAGCTTTTTGATCGCATTGGTCCAAGTCGCAGCCATGCCAACAATGCGCAGCTGCTCGACAAGTGGCGGTATGGTGAGCTCTATATCCTCAAAATCAGACTGATTGAGCGTCTTGTTTCGCCCAGCGCCGCCGGGAGAAACCATCGACAGAAGTTCGCGGCCTCGCTTGGTCTGGAAGACAAGCGCTAGGAAACGCACATCTACGTTTCCAGTTGACCGCCACATTGGGAAGCGATGTGACGCGATCATTCCAGCTTCGCGCTCAGTGGTGACCGTTATCGCCTGTTCCCATGCGAATACTATATTCAACACCAAACAATTTGGCTCGACATGAAATACGCGCTTCTCACCCAGCGATGCGCCAAGAATGGGTTTCTTGTGAAAGATGCCTTTGCCGTGCGAGCGCACGCCGATCTCTTGATAGAGATTGGACACCATGACATCGACGGGTCTAACCACCTTTTCGAGCACGTCGCCGAGACGTACTCGCTTTAGCGTATTTGGCTTGGTCATGGCGCACCCGAGGCTGTTTGCGTGAGCTGCGCCTCCCGCCAGTCAGCGTACGTCGTCTGGGTTCCGGCGATCCGCCAATACAGGCGGCCGTTGACGGAACCCCCATAAACAAAGGCGCCCGCGCCTGATGGACTTGAAAACGTGAGGTCACGGATCACACGGAAATTGGCGCCGTCTTCGGCTTGCGCCAGGGCGCCGTCCTGCCGCGCCGTCTCGCGCTGCTGTCGCACACCCTGCGGACAAGTGGCGGTTTCATTGCCGCGAACGAGCGATCCCGCTTTGAGTACGAACTCGCCATCGATTTCCTGCATCTTCGCGTCGAACCCACCTCCGGCATACGCAAACTCAGGGGACACTTCCGACGCGCGCGCCTCCGGGGCTGCGCTTGGCATTGGACGCAGAACGTCCAGCCCAAGCGCGGGGAGCATCAGCTCCATTTGTGCGAGGTAGTAATCCATGTCTTCGCGGTCTGCTTCGGGCAGACCCGCGCCGCCAGGTTCAACGCCGTTGATACTCTTGGCCCGTCCCGACGCGCGAAGACGCTCGGCGACGCGAGCTTCCAAAAAGCGCGCATGCGCCTTGGTCAGATTTTCGTCCTTGGAGACGAACACGATCGCGCGTTCGAAGAAGTCCTTGTTTTCGTCTTTGTCATGCGTACGCAGGCGGATGCCGACTTCCTCGGCCTCGCCGACATAGACGATCGGACGGAAGGGATCGTCCGGGTCAGGGCCGGCGAGTAGATAAACGCCCGTCGCTTTCGCTTCCGGACGCGCCAAGAATTCCGCAAGCGCCGCGCGCGGCACAACAATGGCTTTGCCGGTCCAATTGACGATCTCGGCGATCATCAGGCCGGTGGGTGACCCGTCGACCAAAAACAGACGGAGAGAGCGCCCCGTGCGCTTGGCGTCAGTCGTGGACATCGACGCCAAGCTCCTTCAGGTACTTATTCATCTGCACGCGGCTATCCGCGAGCTGGCGATCCAGATCCTCAATCTCACGCTGGACGGCCTGGATATCGATCTCCGGCTCGGGCTCGAACGTATCGACATAGCGCGGGATGTTGAGGTTGAAGCCGTTGGATTCGATCTCCTCCAGCGTCGCCTTGTGGCTGTAGCGGTCTTCCTCGATGCGGCCAGCATACACGCGCATGGCGTGCGCAATGTCTTCCTCGCGTAGGCGGTTCTGCTTCTTGCCGGCTTCGAACTCACGACTCGCGTCGATGAACAGAACGTCGCGCTCATGTGCTCGCGCGCCGCCGCTCTCGCGCGCGCGATCGAACACCATGATGCAGACGGGAATGCCCGTGGAGGGGAAGAGCTGGGCGGGCAAGCCGACGACAGCGTCCAGCACGTTGTCGCGGACAAGGCTTTCGCGGATTTGCCCTTCCGAGCCGCCGCGAAACAGCACGCCGTGCGGCGCCACGACCGCAACACGCCCCGTTCCTGGCCGTGCAATCGAGAGCATGTGCAGGATGAAGGCGTAGTCCCCTCGGCTCTTTGGCGGGATGCCGCGAACGAACCGCCGGTGACGGTCGGTCGCGGCTTCTTCCGCACCCCACTTGTCGAGACTGAACGGCGGGTTGGCGACGACGATGTCGAAGCGCATCAGATGATCGCCTTCGAGCAGCGTTGGATTGGTGAGCGTGTCGCACCACTCAATGCGCGCGCTGTCCTGGCCGTGCAGGAACATGTTCATGCGCGCGAGCGCACGCGTCTGGCCGTTCGCTTCCTGGCCGTAGAGGCGATAGTCCTTGCCATGCACTTCTTCGCCGGCGCGCAGCAGCAGGGAGCCTGATCCGCATGCCGGATCGCAGATGCGATCGCCTGCCTTCGGCCCAGCCAGCTTCGCCAGCAGTTCCGACACTTTGCGCGGGGTGAAGAACTCGCCGGCCTTCTTTCCGGCGTCGCTGGCGAATTGCTCGATCAGGTAGATGTAGGCTTCGCCGATAATGTCTTCGCCGACATTGCGGAGATCGATCTCCGCGAAATCCTGAAGCAGGTTCTTGAGGCGGCGGTTGCGGTCCTTCGTCTGTCCGAGATTGGCTTCGGAATTGAAGTCGATGTTGCGGAAGACGCCGTTGAGTTTCGGCTCGTTGGCTTGTTCGACTTGTTCGAGCACGATATTGATCAGCTCACCAATATTGTCGCGCGCGCGGCGCTCGAACAGCTGATCGAACGATCCCTGGAAGCGATCGATCTCCTTGCCGTCCTTGTCAGTGAGCACGACCTCCGGGAGCTTGAAGCGCTCGCGATCGAGACGGCGCCGGATGCGTTCAAGATCGCCTTTCAACTCGATGCGATATTGCTCGGCATGCGCGTTCCAAACGTCGCTGATGTATTTGAGGAAGAGCGCCGCGAGGACGTAATCCTTATACATGGTTGCATCGACCGTGCCGCGGAATGTGTCGCAGGCCTTCCAAACGGCGGCGTTGATGTCTTGCGGTGTGGCGATCTTCATGTCGGTCCTCAGGACGCTTGTATGAGCTGATTCAGGAGTTGGTCACGCCAGCGCCGCTCGGCGTCGAGTCGACGTTCCAGAAGCGCAGCGCGGCGATCGAGCAGGAGGGCGAGCGCGCCGATCTGGCGCTGGCGCTCGAGCGGCGGCAGCTCGATTTCGAGCTCGTCGAGCGCCTTCTTGGATATGCGCGGCAGCAGCGTGCCGCCCGTTGGCTCGCGCAGCGCTGATTGCGCCTTCGGCGACCGCAGAAAGGCCAACACGTATCCCGCGTCCGCCATCTTCGGTCTTGCCCTAATGAGGTAGATGTCGGCCGTGGGAAAGGCGCCCCAGATGTCCTCGTCCGCCATCGCCGCGGGCGCCGGATCGCCCCGCGCCGCAAGCAAGACATCTCCCCGCTGAATCGGGCTTGCCCGGTCCACGGCAGGAGCGGGGCCCGTTACCAGCGAGCGTCGGCCGGGTCTCAGGTCCTTGATCTGAACGAAGCGCGCGTCGCCGCCCGCCCGGGAGCTGGGTGCGGACCCCATGGTCAGTGCGGCGATGTCGGCGAGCCGGGCTTGCATGAAGACCGTTATATCGTCTGGAAATACGAAAGAGCAATATGAGGAAGCCTCGTATTGCAATTATTCCCGACTCTCCCTACCTCGTCCACGCGAGTGCCAGCCTAGGACTCCCCCAATAGGGGTGTTCTGTGTATGTTCTCGCGGCTTCAACCCGTTGGAGGGCGTCGTGAATTGGGATGAGCGAGCAGAGCGGTTCTTGAGGCTGGGGCTAGACCTGCTTAAGGCCTGGGTCGGGCGGCCGGGACCGCGCATCGCCCTCGCCCTCTTGGTACTCGCGGCAGCTCTTAGCCGCGTTGATATTATCACGTGGATCGTCGGATCGTTCGACCCGGCGCTGGCGATTAGGCTCGGCGGCGTTACCGAGTGGAACGTCTTCGCATCCGTGGTAT
>JAUIJZ010000171.1 GCA_030430715.1 Alphaproteobacteria bacterium | reverse complement strand
TAAGGGCGATGCGCTGCGAAAGTGGGCCGAAGAGATGATGGATGAGCGCCAGCGCTCGGGCGAACCCTATGTCTTCATCAAGCCCGTTTCGGTGCTTGCCGGTCCGAACAGCGATCTTCGCATTCCGCCCACGACTGCCAAGCTTGATTGGGAAGCGGAGCTTTGCGTCGTCATCGGCAAGGGCGGTTACATGATCGCGCGGGAAAAAGCGATGTCGCACGTGGCCGGCTATTGCGTCGCCAATGATGTGAGCGCGCGCGATCTGATTGCGCGCACCGATTACAAGCTTCTTGGCACGGACTGGTTGCGTGCGAAATCCCAGCCCGGGTTCTTGCCCATTGGCCCCTGGATCACGCCGGCCGAATTTGTCGCTGATCCTTATGCGCTCAAAATCATGCTGAGCGTGAACGGCCAGATGATGCAAAACGAGCTCGTATCGGACATGCTGTTCCGCATCGACCGGCAGATCGAATACATATCGCGCTATGTTAAGCTGCTTTCAGGCGATGTGATCTGCACGGGGTCCCCGGCCGGCAACGGCACGCATTACAACCGGTTCCTTCGGCATGGTGACGTGATGGTGGCGGAAATCACAGGGCTCGGCGCGCAACGCGTCAATTGCGTGGCGATCCATGCCTGAGAAGTCCACTGGGCAGGCCGATAATCCAACGCGCCGATTCATTTCGGAGGCAGTCGCTGAACGGCGGGTCAATACGCCGATTGACGTCAATCCGGCGTTTATGAGCTTCCGCGCTGTCTTGTTGGAATGCAGCGAGGAAGAGTTGGTCATCGGCTTCACCGCGGGAGAAGAGACCACACAAGGCAATGGCGTGGTGGGCGGCGGCGCCGTGGCGGCCATGCTCGACCAAAGCATGGCGATTGCTTTGCTGGCGCGCCTGAAGCCAAGGCAGACCTGCTCGACCATCAGCTTGAACGTCAATATTTTGCGTGGCGCGTTGGCGGGATCCTTCACGGCGCGAGCAGGGCTCGATAAAATCGGCGGACGTGTCGCGTTCACGCACGCTCGTCTATACGATTCCGGAGGCGCCTTCGTCGCAACTGGCAGTTCGTCCCTGGCGATCCTGGAAGAGCGCGGAATGAAAACTTGAGCGCCTGTCGGGCGCACGCAATGTGGGTGTTAATCGATGAAGACAAAAGCGGCGGTCGCGTTTGCAGCCAAGCAGCCTTTGGAGATCGTGGAGCTCGACCTCGAAGGGCCGAAGGCCGGCGAAGTTTTGGTCGAGATCAAAGCGACGGGCGTTTGTCACACCGACGCCTACACGCTCGACGGCTTGGATAGTGAAGGCATCTTCCCGAGCATACTCGGCCACGAAGGCGCGGGCATCGTGCGCGAGGTCGGCGCGGGCGTAACGAGCGTCGCGCCGGGCGATCACGTGATTCCGCTCTACACGCCCGAATGCCGTCAGTGCAAAAGCTGTCTCTCGCGCAAGACCAATCTCTGCACCGCGATCCGCGCCACGCAAGGCAAGGGCGTGATGCCGGATGGTTCGTCGCGTTTTTCGTACAAGGGCAATCCGGTCGCGCACTATATGGGCTGCTCGACGTTCTCGAACTTCACCGTGCTGCCGGAAATCGCGCTGGCGAAAATCCGCAAGGACGCGCCGTTCGATAAGGCCTGCTATGTCGGCTGCGGCGTGACCACGGGGGTCGGCCCCGTAACCAACACCGCCAAAGTCGAGCTCGGCGCGAACGTGATCGTGTTTGGGCTCGGCGGCATTGGCCTCAATGTTATCCAAGGCGCCAAGTTGGTCG
>JAUIJZ010000104.1 GCA_030430715.1 Alphaproteobacteria bacterium | reverse complement strand
CACTCATTTTCCGGGTTGCCGTCGACCTGTTTCTCACACTGCGAGGCAAAGACGGGGAACCAGTTGAATTTTAGCGTCAGATCAGCATTGGTATCGTTTTGCGGGCCAAACAGCGTCAGATAGAAGTCAACCACCTCTTGGGGATATTGTGCCTTGTTGAGGACGTAACCACAGGTTGTGTACCACTGGTTGCCGCCCGTGCCCCCTTCCACAAGCACCGGCATAGCGTAGGGAATGGTTTCCACGCCCTGCACCCGCTGTGCCGCCCCAACAACACCAACCTGTCCTTGCCACAGGGCACCACGCCCGCCGGGGAAGATATCGCCCGCCTCATTGCCGCCGCAGAGAGCCTCGCAGGGTGACGGAAGCTGTTGGCGCCGGGCCGCGCTTGGGGCATCGCTAAGAGCGGGGAGATCAAGACGCCATGACCAGCATCGCCGCCCTGCTATTGCCCTTCGCTCTGCTGCAAAGCGATCCGGCCATCGCCGCCGAAGCCAGCCGCTTTCAGCAATGCGTCGCGCTCATCGATGAAGATGCCGAGCGCGCTTATGAAGAAGGCATGGCCTGGGCTTCCGAAGCGCAAGCGCTCGGCGGCTATCGTTGCGCGGCGATGGCGCTGATCGCGCAGGATCGCTACGAGGAAGGCGCGCGGCGGCTCGAATCTTTGGCCTTCGCCGCCAATCCAGACCATTCAGGTTTACGCGCCGATCTGATGCGCCAAGCGGGCAATGCCTGGCTGCTGGCGCGCGATCCTTCGCATGCGCGCAGCGCCTTCACACGCGCCATCGTCACGCTCGAAAGCCAGCCCGAATATTTGCCCGATCTCTTGATCGACCGCGCCCGCGCCTATGGCATGGAACGCGATTGGCGCCATGCCGAGGAAGATCTTTCACGCGCGCTCGACCTCCGCCCCGAAGACGCCTTGGCGCTGCGCCTGCGCGCGACAGCGCGCATGCACCAAAACTCATTTACGCTGGCGGAAAACGACGCGATGGCGGCTGCGCGCATCGAGCCCGACAATGTCGATAATTATCTCGTGCTCGGCCACGTGCGCGAAAGCATCCGCACCGGCACGGTGGTGGAAGAGCAATAGCGCCGCTACCGAACGCCCTTACCGGATAAAGCGCCAGCAACGGGCTTCATCCAATGCGGGCAGAAGGACAGCGTCATCGCAACAAGCAAAGCGGCGACGCCAAGCACAAGCGGCCAAAGCAGAGCGGCAAAGCTCCAACCGTCGCGCATGACGCAGGGCGCCAGAGCGCCCAGTGCAAGCAGCCAGCCAAGTCTGCGCATGGAGCGCGCTTTCGGCGGCGCGTTGCGATCTCCGGTCACGACCCGCCAATTGCGGGATTGGCTCAACGCCAACAGTACGCCGCCGAGAAGCGCTAGCGCGCAGGCGAGCAGAAGAAATGCGAGATCGGCGATCATTCCGCCGCTCCTCCCGGCATGGTCTCAGCTTCGTCAATACTCCGCCGCTCCGCTGAAGGCTTAGAGCGGCGCAGTTCAAGAGCCGCCCAAGCCGCGATCGCGGCGCCGGCCAACAGCACAAGATCCATGCCCGCAACAGACCAGAGGCCGCGTCCAGCCGCGGCGATCGGATGGTCGCCGGTGGTGATCCAGTTGAGCAATACAGCGCCAAGCGCCAGAGCAGCGATTGCAAACGTCTGTTCGGCCCAAGCGGATTTGGCGCGAATGCCTGCGTGGAGGAAACTCAATATCCAAACCAGGAAGAAAAAGAGACCTTCGAGCACGCCGCGTTCGAACCCGTTCCAGCTCGCATCGACGGGTAAGAGGCGATTGATCACGAAGAAAGCGCAGGTCGCCGCGATCAAGCCCGTCACCGAACCGACGCTCACCACGTCGATGAGCCGCACCTTGAACGGTTGAGCCGCTTCTATCTTTGACCGGCGCGACGCCGTCCAGAACACGAAGCCGCTCGCGATCGTGAGGCAGCCAGCGAGGCCGCCAACGAAATAGAACCAACGCAACGGCCAATGGTCGAACTGGATGAAGTGCAGTCCCGCAAGCCAGCGCTGAACCTGCCGCGCCGGCGTCGGCACGAAATCGACGATCATCTCGCCATTGGTGAGATCGAACGCGATCGTATCGACGCCTTGATTGACCTGACGCTCAGGATACGAGCGGCGCATCCAGATGTAGCCGTTCGCGTCGCCATAATTGCCGGCGTTGATATAGTCTGCCCGGACAGGCTCTCCGTAGCGCTCGCTCCAAATCGCCTCTGCGCGCGCAATCAGCGGCATGACGGGCACGGTCGCGCCCGGCTCACCCGCAGCCTCACGGGAATAATAGCCGTAATCGTCACCGGCATTGGCGAGAATCGTCGCGCGGTCTGCCGCCTCTCCTGGCAGCGTCAGCCATACGAGCGATGTGTACCAACCGGCGAAGATCATCACGCCCGAAAAGGCGATCATGAAATGGAAGGGCAAGAACAAGGTGCCTGCCAGATTGTGCAGGTCGAGGCTCGAACGCCTCAGCTTCTTCTTCTGACGGAAGGTGAAGAAGTCCATGATAATCTTGCGGTGAACGATCACGCCCGTCACGACCAGCAACATCATGGCAATGGCGGCAATCAAGACGAGCCACCATCCCCAAATGCCGGGCAAGAGCAGACAAATGTGCATCGGATAGATGAACCCGGTGCCGGCGAGCGAGCCGGGCTCGGCCAAGCGCTCGCCTGTCTCGGGATTGACGATCCATGTTTCGCGCTCGCCTCCGGCAAAGGCAAAATATCCGCGCGCCAACGGCGCGCGTTCGCTCTGAACCGCAAATCCCGCTTCGGTGATTTCACGCTCCGGAAACTCGGCGCGGACGCTCTCCAGCATCGCATCGAAATCCACCGGCGCCGCGCTCGCGACAATGCGCGTGCTGGGCTGCATCCACCGATCGATTTCATGGTCAAACACCGAGAGGGTGCCCATCCAGAACACAGTGAAAATCAGCGTGCCGAGCAACAGCCCCGCCCAGGTGTGAACCCAGTTCATGGATGGACGGAAGGTCGAGTTCGGTTGGTCGCTCATGCACCAATCTCCGCTGGCGCCAATTGCGCGGCTGCGAGCATGGCGATCGCGCCAAGGAAAAGGATGACGCTGGCCGGCCGCATCTTGAGCGGCGCCGCAAAGCCCCAGATCAACACGCCAATGTACACAAGCACGCCAAGCATCGACGAAATCAGCATTCCTTCGGCGAGCGGCAAACCAAACCCGTGCAGGGCCAAGCCGAAGAGCGGCACGATGCCGGTCCAGAGCGCATAGCCTCCTATGACGACGCCAAACACGCGATATGTCATTATGCCGGCGTCTTTAACCCAGAGCGCGCTCATCGGATGTCTTCCCCTTCGGCAGCCCGGACAAGCGGCGCCAGCCGCGCCTCATATGCGCGCCACCGGCCCACGCTGCTTGAATAGAGCGGCTGACGCACCTGCCATCGCGATGGCGTCTGCACCGCGCGCTCGGCTTCATGAAAGCTGAGCACTGACGCATCCCATGGCAAGCCGAGGAACGCCGTCAATTTCCGCGACTGCCCTTCAATATCGGCGACGATGTCCTCATAGCTCACGTCAAGGATGTTGAGACCCGAAACACGTTTCCAGTGCGCCATCAGCTTGCGATAGCCGCGCCAATACTGAGCAATATCGGCAAGGTCCGTCGCCCATCGCTGCTCGTCGGTAAAATTCTCGGCGAAGATGGACAGGCCGTTATCTCTGATGTCGCGCGTGCAATGCACGATGCGCGCATTCGGAAACGTGAGCGCGACAAGACCGAGGTGCCAGAAATTCAAAGGCTGCTTGTCGACCACGCGCTGCGCATCTGACGGCGCGAGCATGTTGAGACGCGCAAGATGATCGCGCGCGATCGCTTCGGCGTGATGCGTCTGCAATTGGAGCGCCGCTTCCGGCCAGGCGGGATCGGGACGGCCAAGCCGATCCGGCGTTCCTGTCGCCATATCCGTCAACACGTCGAGTTCACCCGCCCCGTACACGGACGGGTGGCCGGCGAGTATCTGTTCGGTCAGCGTCGTCCCTGAGCGCGGCAACCCGACAACAAAAACCGGCCGCTCCGAGGAATCGCCCCATCCGCTCCTCGCCTCGAAAAACGGCGCCGAAAAGATCTCGATCATGCGGTCAATGCGCTGGTCGAAATACGCCGCATCAAAAGCGCCGGCGCAATGGCGGCGCGCCGCGTTCGCCCGCGACCAGGCCGCAAACGCCGCCTCGTGATCCTTGTTTCGCGCAAGCGCCTTGCCCAAACCGTAGCCGATGAGCGCAGCGTCGCGATCGGACGCGTGCTGAAGCGCCTCCTTTGCAACGCCAATCACCTGCTCCAGCGCTTCGCCATCGGCGACGCTCAACAGCCCGGCCAAAGCCTCGCCGTCGCCCGGGCTGTGTTCGAGGAGCTTCCGATAAACCCCGACGGCTTCTTGCCGCTCGCCAAGGTCTTCCAATGCGAGGGCGAGACCAATGGCTGCGCCAACGGATTGAGGTTTGTGGCGCAGCGCGAGCTCAAAACGCTCACGCGCGGCGTTTAGCTGACCATCTTGAGCCAGCGCTTGGCCAAGCAAAGTGTAAATCGCCGCATTCGACGGCTCACACATTGCGGCACGCTCAAGACAAGCAATGGCTTCGGCTCGCTGATGATTGCGCATCAAGAGACGCGACAACCCCACATAGGGCGCCGCAATACGCGGATCAGCTTTCGCTGAGCGCCGGAACGATTCAAACGCGCCAGGGACATCGCCCGCTTGTTCGCGGGCGAGCCCTTGCTCGTATAAGTCTTTGCCGGCCGCGGCCATCTTTGTCCTAGAAGCGCGCCCGCACGGTCACATATGCGCTGCGCGGGTTACCGAAGCGATGACCGGTAGCAAGGTTGCCCCAATCAAAGCCAACGGTTTCGCGGTAGTCCTCGTCCAACAGATTGTGAATGTTGAACTGAACATCGAACACATCCGTCAGCGGATAGGCCGCGTTGAGGTCAACCAGCGTGTAGCCGTCGTATTCGACATTCGAACGCGGCGACGGACGATCTGAGATGCCGCGCACGCCCAGACCAAGCCGCAGATCAGTCATCGGCCCCGTTTGCACGGTGTAGGTCCCGTAGACGCTAAAGGTGTGGCTCGGCGTCAGCGGCACGGTATCGCCAACGTCCTGACCGTTGCCCGGATTGATGACCCGCGTCACCTCGGCGTCGACATAGCCGTAAGACAGACTGAGATTGAAAGCCTCCGAAACATCGATCAGGGCTCCGATTTCATAGCCGTTGTGCTCTTGCTCGCCGGTGGCGATGACATAGCTAGGGAAACCCAATTGGTTATTCGGATCTGCAGTGGCGACATTCTCGCGCGTCAGCCAGAACGCCGCCGCCGTCAGCGCAACGCGCCCGTCTAAAATGCGCCCCTTGAGACCGATCTCGTAATTTGTCGCCGTTTCCGGGTCGACAGGATCGGCTGCGGCCGCAGCGTCCATATAACTCTCCCCGCTGCGGATAACCGAACCCGTTTGCGGGATGAAGCTTTCCGCATAGCTGGCATAGGCGTTGAGCCCATCTGTCAGAGCATACGTCGCGCCTACTCTCGCGGTTATGTCGTCTGTCTCGCTCAGAACATTGTTGCGGGTGTCGTCGCGCTCATAGTCGTCATAGCGCGCGCCAAAGACCAGGGTCAGTGGTTCGAATGGTCTGATGCTCGCTTCGCCGTAGAAAGAGTTGAGCTCGGTTTCGTAGTCTTGAAAGGGCGTCAGGACGATCGAATTGAAATCAGGCGCCGCATAGGAGGCCGTACTAAAGTCGGTGATATCGACCGTGCCCAAAACGCCGCCATATCCCCAATCATTCTCGAATTTGGTCCAGCGTCGCGTAGCGCCGATCACCCAATCCTGACGCTGACCGAACGCCTGGAAATTGCCCTGAAGCTGCACGTCTCCATAGGCGATGTCCTCATTGCGGAAACCGCGTGAGAAGTAGGTGTAGGCGATGGTGTCGCCCGCCGAGAACCCGCGGCCGCCGGCATAATTGGTCCCGCCCTGGCTGGTCTGATAGTCGAAATCTGCGTTCTGATAGCTGCCGCGAACAACCAATTTCAAACTGTCGAGAAAATCGTGCTGAAGCTCGACATCATAGTACAAATCTTCGCCACCCTGCTCAGACGGCACGCCGAAATAAGTCTCGGCATCAATCTGACTGGGAACAGATCCATCAACGTTCACAGGGAATGACGAGCCCGGAACGCCTTCGCGCTGGGTATACGCCACCGATGCTTGCGCACGCGTGCGATCGCCCAGATCCACTTCGATCACGGGGCGCACGGCGATGGTTTCCGTATGTTCGGGATCCTGCGGGCTCTGCTGATCTTCATAAGCAAGCGTCATACGGAAGCCGACAGCGTCCGAACCGAACAACGATCCGAAGTTTGCGTCGAGCTCTTCGCGATGGGTGCCGTAACTCCCGCCGCGAACCATCAGCTCAACGAAATCCTCGTCCTCCGGCGATTTTGTCACTTGATTGATGACGCCGCCAGGAATGACGGGGCCTAACAGAATCGACGACGGCCCCTGCGCGACTTCGATTTGATCGATGTAGGAACTGTCGCGCCGGCCAGCGCCGCGGCTGCCGCCCTCGGGGCGATTGTTGGTCAGCACCGTCGCGTTTAATCCGCGAATATTATATCCACCGCTACTGGGAAGCAGTTCCGTTTGGCGGCGAAACACGTTTGGCACAGTTTCAAGAACGTCAAATGGATTGATGAAACCGCGCTCCTCGATCGCCGCATCGTCGATGATGTGGAGCGAAAACGGCAATTCCGCCGGATCAATCGGCAGACGATTGGTCAGCGAGTTCTGAAAACGAGCGGTGACGACGATCTCATCGTCCGCCTCCTGCGCGAACGCGGCGCCGCTCCACATGGACAAACCAGCCGCCGTGCCGAGCAAGCCGGCTTTCCACGCGGCGCGCAGCCGCGATGTTGTCGTCTTCGTCATTGATCCCCCTCAAGCGCCCCTGTCCGGCGCCACCCCGCAGCCGCGGGGTGTTGCAAATGCCTCTCAGTCTCCCCTAAAGCTCTTGCAAGGCATTCGCAAGTGCAACTTGTCAGGCGGGGCTGGTAAATAAGCTTCACAGACAGCAGGGCGATTCAACTTGCCCGAGCATTTCCGCCACCCGGCTTTTGCTTAGCCCCGCACCCAATTCACCGCCGGATCGTTGAAATCGACCGTATCGCCAAGCTCATAGACGTTGCGATAGCCGTAGCCATAGAGATTGATGAAGGTCTGGATGTTGAGCGCGAGTTGGATGCGCTTGAGCACGACGGGCTGCGCGTTGTTGGAAAAATTGTTGTTGCAATAGATTAGGATGCGCACATTCGGATCGCGCAGCGTCTCGCGCAGGCTTTCATCAGTGAAATCGGTGAACGGCAGATTCACGGCGCCAGCGATATGCCCCTCTGCAAACGCATCAGCCGAACGCGCGTCGAGAATGATGGCGCCACCCTCGCGCGCCATGCGCTGAAATTCAGCCAGGGAGACAAGTCTGTCGCTGCGATAGGTTTCGACTTCGCCGGTCAGGTTGCGAAAGCCGGCATAATCGATCTGCGCCGAACCGGGCGCATCGGCTTTGGTTTGCGCAAACGCAACGCCGATGCCCGTCAAAGCTAACGCGAACAGCACGGCCAACAATAAGCGCATGCGCTTTCCTCCGCCTCGCGGGCGTGAAGGAAACGCAAGCTTGCGGCGCTAATGCGGCGCGCTGAGGATATCCACAGCTTGTGCACCGAAAAGATACCAGGCGCCGCCGACGATTAATCCAAGCGGCATGCCCATGAGCGCGCCGATGAACGCGTTGCCGAGGCGCTCGTTCATATCGAAGCCCGGGCCCCACAAGCGAAGAATGAAACCAGCCGCTGCCCCGAACAGCCCGCCAGCGCCGCCATAGGAAAAGCCGATCACGCTCAGCGCGAGCATGCCGGCGAACGCGCCCATAATCAGCAACAGCCGCAATCCGCCCAAGTGTCCCACCCTGTCTGGCTGGCGCGAACCCCTCTTCCGCGCCGCCTTGTCATGACAGCGCCGCCCCGCTCCGGGCAAGCGCGCTGCGCATGGCGCCCGCCTCTATGTGCGCAATTCAGGCCGGGCAGCGCCATTTGGCGGCGGCGCGTGCCCTTCGGCGGCGCGTCGGGCGGCAGCGTCGCGATGGGCGCTGGCCGAGATCAGCCCCAGCTCCTGCGGCGTGACCACAATCAACTGACCCGAAGCAGCCAAGGCCTCGGCGATATTCTGGCGGGTCTGCATTTCCAGCATCGCCATCATGGCCGCCGTGGAGGCAGGGTCGCGATTCTTGAACACGTCCGCGATCTGATCGAGCTGCTGCGGACGCAGGCTGAGCACGCCCTGCACGCGCGCGGCCGCACGCGCGATCGCCTGCTGCTCGGCGGGCGCGAGCGCCTTGCCATCCACCGCCACCGGCGCCGTGCCCGGCATCATCATGGGGGCGGCAAACTCGTCGTGCTGCGAATAGGTGAAGTTCGCGGTATGGAAATTGACGCCAAGAGCCATGCCCAGTTCGCCGGCTTCGTCGCCCTCCGTTTCATCGCGCCGCAGACGCTCGATCACGGCGCGCTCGACGTCGTGCAGTGCGGCGCGCAATTCCTCATCGGGGCGCTTGCCGATCTCGGCGCGGAACGCGCTCTGGATGCGCGTTTCCAGCGCCAGCGCGAATTCCTGGATTTCATAGACGTGCTTCAGAAGATTGCGATTGAGGCTGAACTGCACGCGCGCGTCGACGACGACTTTATGAGCGTCATTCGTCATCGCGTCGAATGGCAGCGGCGCGCAATATTGCGGACGCAGATTGATGGAGCCGGTTTTGACATCCATCAGCTTCACATTGCGCCGCCCACCCGTAGCAGGATCCAGCGCAACGAACTCGACGTGAGGCGCGGCCGGGCCTTTGACGACGGATTCCTCGAAATCCCACAGCACGTTCTTGCCTTCGAGCGCGCGCTTAAAGCCACGCTCGTCGTGCGTCATGTAGGTGCGATCGTAGCGCGCCTCGTAATAGCGCGAGATAATGTAAGCCAGCGCCGCGATCAGAACGACGCCAACCAGCACAGCAATGCCGATGTGCAGCCAAGTCATGGCTGTCCCCCAGAATGTCCTCACCCAACCCGGGGCCAGCATAGCGCCTTGAGGCTGAGAGTCAGCCCCGGGCGCGATTAAGGAGAAATCGGCGCGCACTTGCGCAGTTCAGCGCAATAAAAGCGTCAAACTTGAGCGAATAACTCAGGAACGCGGCCGGTCGAGCGCCAGCACGCAGGCCGACAAGTGCTCATTGCGCACCACGCGCGCGCGCTGGACGATGCTGGCGCTGCGCCGGCGCACATACGGGCCAGGACTGTCAGCGCTCCACCGATTGGGGCTGGGCAGAACCGAGGCCAGACGCGCGGCCTGGAGCGGCGTCAAATCCTCGGCCGAAACGCCAAAGCGCGCGCGCGCGGCGGCTTCGATGCCGAAATTGCCGTCGCCCCATTCGGCCACGTTGAGATAGTGCTCCATGATCCGCTCTTTCGGCCACATAAACTCAATGAGCACGGTGAAATAGGTTTCGAAGCCTTTGCGCAGCCAGGAACGATCAGACCACAAGAATAAATTCTTCGCGGTTTGCTGACTGATTGTTGATGCGCCGCGCGTCGCTCCGCCGCGCGCATTCGATTCCAGCGCATCCTGAATGGCCTCCACATCGAAGCCGTCGTGGGAGCAGAAATTGGCGTCTTCGGCGGCGATCACCGAGCGCACGACATCAGGCGACACGCTGTCGATGGAAACAGGATGATAATTGATCGCCTCCCCTTCGGCGGCGCGCTGCAGCATCAGCGACGTCGATGGCGGATCGATGAACAGATACGCGCCGACCCATGTCACGGGCAGCAACACGAAGGCGACGAACAGCACCGAGATCGCTGGGGTGAAAAATCCAAAGCGC
>JAUIJZ010000103.1 GCA_030430715.1 Alphaproteobacteria bacterium | reverse complement strand
TGCATGAGGATCTGGCCGTTGACGCCAAGCACATAAAGCAGGCCGATGTCCGGCTCTAAAATGGCGCGGCGCTCTTCATCGGTGAGGGTATAGCCGTCGGCAAAGCTCGCGGCATTCTCCCGGAAGCGCTGCTTGGCTTCGTCGCTGCGGTTTAGGGTATAAAGAAGCTTGCTGACTTCGTAGAGACTCATCGTGGCGCCTCCAGCCTATTGCACAGACGCCCGATGCGCTCGATCTCGCAAACGACTTCGTCGCCGGGCGCGACAAACTTTACGCCGGCCGGCGTTCCGGTGAGGATCATGTCGCCCGGAATCAGCGTCATAAAGCCGGATAAATAGCAAATGAGATCGGCTACGGAGAGGATCATGTCGGCGGTGGCGCCGTCCTGAACTATCTCGCCATTGACGCGGGTTTGCAGGCGTAGATCTTGCGGGTCGTCAATGTCGGCGGCATCGACCAGCCAGGGCCCGAGCGGGGTGGCGCCATCGCGGTTTTTCACGCGCGTATTCGGCCGATAATAGTTTTCAAGATACTCACGCACCGCATAATCGTTGGCGATGGTATAGGCGGCGACGTGGCCGAGCGCCTGCTCGCGCTGCACGCCGCGCGCCGGCTTGCCGATCACGGCGACAAGCTCGCACTCGGGATGCATCTGATGCGCATCGCTCGGATAGGGCGTCGTGCTTTGATGGCCGGCGAGGGTTGCGTGACCCTTCAAGAAAACCAAGGGCGCGGTGCTCGCTTTCGCAAAGCCAAGCTCAGCGCGATGTTCGCCATAATTGAGCCCGAGCGCGAAAATCGTGGCGCCGGGCGTGACGGGCGCCAGCCAGTGCGCGTCTTTTGATGCAATACATTGTCCATCGGCGAGCCGCACACACTGCGCGTCCCCTTCGCCCTCGACGGCGCCCCATTGCTCGCGGCCGGCAAAGTGAATTCTGGCGCGTCTCATGTCGGCGCCGCGATGCGTGTGCGCAGAGCGGGCAGATCGCCGGCGGAAATTTCGATGTCTTGCCCCGCGAACGCGCGCGGCGCGTCACCGGGCAATCCGATTAACAAAAGGTCGCCCGCGCGCAGCGTCATGTATGAGGACATGTCCGCGATCAGACGTTCGACGGGCCGAACAAGCCGCGACAACGCCCAGCGGTGTGCGATGGCGCCGTCAATTCGAGTGACGATTTCGTCCGGGAGCGCGCTCGCCGCCGCGAGTGCGCCGAGCGGCAGGAAGCCGTCGCGGCAGCTTTGCGCGATAGCGGGGCGATAATAATCGTCACGCGCTGTGCAAACATCGAGCGCGACGCACATCGCGCCAATATATGCGGGCGCATTTTCGCGGCGGACGTTCGCGGCGTCGCGCCCAAGGAGTATTCCCACGGTCGAAGCGACGGACAGATGATCGCAATCGCTAGGCAATAGAACAGGCGCGCCGCCAAAGCTGAAGCATGTGCGCGGCTTGATATAGACCACAGGCCAATCGGGAGGTGCGCCATAGGGCGCTTCGCTCAGAGCCGGCCCAAGCGCGGCCAGCTGATCGCGGTCGTTCAGAACCACACCGTAGGCCGTGCCCGAAATCATCTTCCCCCTATCTACTTAACATGATAAATTGTCAACTGAAGGATCGAGATCAGCATGGCACACGAGAAACGCCTTCTGCCGCCCTATCGCGCGTCGCTTGCCGGCACATTGTTGGCCGCGCGCGAAGCCGTGATGGCGCCGATCCGGCCGCTTTTGCGTGACGCCGGCGTCACCGAGCAGCAATGGCGGTTGCTTCGGGTGCTCGCGGATGAAGGCGCGTGCGATGCCTCGCGGTTGAGCGAGATCGCCATGCTTCATGCGCCGAGCGTGACGCGCATTCTGAAAGATCTTGACGATCGCGGGCTGATCGCGCGGGAGAGCGACCCCGCCGATGGCCGCCGTTCGGTCGTGAAGATATCGGGCGCGGGCCGCATGCTGGTGCGCAAGGTCGCGAAGCGCACACGCCCCATTCTGGATGCTTATCAGGCTGCGTTTGGTCAACGGCGCCTGGCGGCGCTGCAAAGTGAACTGATCGCGCTCGCGCGTGTGACGCGAGAAGTGGGCGCCACTTCTGATTTGCCAGTGGAGGAGGACACGTGAGCGCGACTGCTTCCAACGGGACTCGAATCGCGGAGATGGCGCGACAAGCCGGTGCGCGCTTGGCTGGACGCGAGACGCCCTTTTTGCGCGATTGCTGGTATGTGGCGGGCTTTGCCGGAGATTTCGGCGAGACGCTGAAGCCGCGTACAATCCTGGGCCTGCCACTGGTGCTTTATCGCGACGGAGAAGGGTGTCCGGTTGCCTTGTCCAATCGCTGCGTGCATCGATCGTTTCCGCTATCCAAAGGGCGCCGCGAAGGCGACACGATCGTTTGCGGCTATCACGGCTTGCGCTACGGGCAGGACGGGCGTTGCCTGCAAATCCCCGGGCAAAAGAACGCTCCAAACGGCATTGGTGTGAAATCCTATGCCTTGCGTGAGCAGGGGCCGCTTGTGTGGATTTGGATGGGAGATGAGCCGCCCGCGGACGCGCCGCCGCTGGAGGCGTGGGTGGGCGACGCAGGTTGGCCCGCTTCGAACGAATATTTCCATCTTGAAGCCAATTATCTGGCGCTGCACGAGAACCTCCTCGATCTCACGCACCTTTCCTTCCTACACGCTGGC
This sequence comes from Alphaproteobacteria bacterium, assembly GCA_030430715.1. Taxonomy (GTDB): domain Bacteria; phylum Pseudomonadota; class Alphaproteobacteria; order Caulobacterales; family Aquidulcibacteraceae; genus Vitreimonas. The sequence goes on along the minus strand of JAUIJZ010000103.1, from coordinate 7,422 downwards.
ACGTTTGGAACGCCCGATTATGCGCTGGCGCCGTATTCGGTTGAGCTTGACGAGGCGCGCGGACGCTTTGCCGTGTTGCGTACAGTGTCGCCGACGCGGCTGCCGCCCGTATGGGCGAAGCCTACGGGGTTGGAGGGGCGCGATGCTGCGCGCATCGCCCGCTCGGAATTTGTAGGACCGTCAGCGCATGTGGTGAATGTGCGTTTCGAGGGGCTTGATGCGCCGGTTGAAGACCGGCCGGACATGCAGATTAAAACCGCGCACCTTGCCACGCCGGAAACCGCGGAAACGACGCACTATTTCATCCATCATGCACGCAATTTCGCGCAGGAAGACGCGCGCATTACGGAATTCATGCACGAACAATTGTGCGCCGCATTCCGCGAGGACGTGGAAGGTCTGGCGCTGGTGGAGGAGATGGTGGCGAAATCACCGCCGGATGAGCGCTACGAGATTTCTCTCGCATCCGACCGGGCGGGTGTCGCCATGCGGCGCTGGCTGCTGAAGCAGGTCGAAGGCGCGCGCACTTGAAGGCTTTGGCGCTTTCGCCGCTGCGCAGCCAAAGCGCTTTTGCCTAGCGGCCGGCGACGATCGCGATGTTGACCGTGGAGCCGTCGGCCTCAGTTTGAGTCCAGGAATCGCCCACGTTGCGGTTGGGCGAGAGCGCGACGCAGGATTCTGCTCCGCCGGAGGGGGTGGTGCAAAGCTCGCCGTCGCGGATCGCCCAGGCCCCGCTCACGCGCGCGCCGTCGGGCGCGACCATCACGTACGTATTGTCGGCATTGTAGTGGTAGTTCAGGGCGGCGCCGCTCGGCAGCGTCACGCGCACTGTATTGCCGAACGCCGCATCGATTTCCCCGGCATGCGCCGGCACCGCGATGAACGCCGCCGCCATCAGTATAGGCGCTATCAATCTGCTGAACATGGCTTCCTCCCTTGTGGTGATGATTTGCGCGTGCGGCCGGGCTTATGTGGCCGCGCCGTAGCAGAAATTACGTCGATCGCCGGCTTGCGCGCGCGCCTCTTGAGTGAGCTTTGCAGTCCATAGCGTCGAATTTTTATAGCATCGGACAAATACGACGCTGGAACGCCGTTGACAAAAACGAGCCGTGTCGTATCCATTTTGCAGAGCCATCGCAATGGCCGAAAGCAGATCCGGGGGAGGATTATGAAATTTCGCCTGCTTAGCAGCGTCGCCGCTGCATCGTTTGGGTTGGGTCTGTTCGCTGGGCCGGCCGCCGCGCAGACTAATGGAGCGGCCGCCGAAGCCAGCGGCGGTCAAGGCGGTCTGGGCGAGATCGTCGTTACGGCGCAACGCCGCGAAGAAAACCTGCAGCGCGCGGGCATGGCGGTTTCGGCGGTGACGGCTGACGGTCTTGAGCGCGCCGGCGTTACCGAAGCCGACGATCTGACGAGCGTCGTGCCAGCGCTGCAAATCAGCAATACGTTCGGGCCGACCAGCAATTTCTATCTTCGCGGCGTCGGCAATTTCGTCACCAACGCCTTCACCGATCCGGCCATTGCTTTCAACGTTGACGGCGTCATCTATCAGCGCCCTTCATCGGCACAGGCCGCCTTTTACGATTTAGAGCGCGTCGAAGTTCTGAAAGGGCCGCAAGGCACGCTTTACGGCCGTAACGCCACGGGCGGTGCGATCAACGTCATCACGGCATCGCCGCAAATCGGCGAATACGGCGGGTTCCTCAATTTCGAACTCGGCAATTACGAAACCTACAATTTCAACGGCGCTGTCAATATTCCCCTGACCGACAACAGCGCCTTGCGGATTTCAGGGCAATCGCTGAATCATGACGGATATTATTCCGACGGAACCGGCGACCAGGATCTCGACGCAGTACGTGCTCAGCTCTTGTTCGAACCGTCGTCCAACGTGCGTCTTCTGTTCGGCGCGGACTATGCGCATCAAGGCGGCGTAGGCGCCGGCGCGTCGTTGGGCGGATTGGACCCCGACCAATATATCGGCATTTTCGATCCGCGAGCGGGGGCGCTGTATTCGTCGAGCTACAGCTACCTTGCCGGCGATACGCTTCGCCCGCTTACAAACCAAAACTATAACGACAATGATTTCTGGGGCGTGCGTCTCCAGGCGGATATCGATACGTCGCTTGGCACGCTCACCATTCTGCCATCCTATCGCCGTTCGGAGCTTTCGTTCCGCAACGCGGCGGCGGGGCAGGTGATCACTCAGGACGAAACCACAGATCAGGAAACGCTCGAAATCCGTCTCGCCTCGAACAACGAGGGCTTCATCGACTACATCCTCGGCGCTTATTATTTCCATGAGCAGCCCGATACGTTGGTGAACTACAATCACCTGTATTTTAGCGCATATCTCGACATGGAGAATGAGACGACAAGCTGGGCGGGCTTTGGCCGGCTCACGTTCAATATCACCGATCGGTTCCGTGTGAATGCGGGCATACGCTACACGGAAGACACCAGAGAGACGACGGCGGATTCTATCAATCCGATCGTGCTTTGCACGCCGGTGCCGTCGATGTGTCCAGGCGGCGGCATATTGCCGTCTCCGCTGCTGCCGCCGGCATTCTTGTTCGGTCCGGGCGGCAGCATCATCCCGTTCCAGCCTTCTCCGCCGCCTGTGGGGCCGGATGGATCGTTCTTGCAGACGACGCGGACGACCTTCTCCGCTTCGCGCGACTTCAGCCGCACGACTTACCGCGCAGGCATCGAGTATGACGTCGCGGAGCGCTCGTTGTTCTACGCGTCATACGAGACTGGTTATAAGGCGGGGGGCTTCTTCGTTTCGATCGATGATCCGACGTTCGATCCCGAGACAATCGAGGCCTATACGATTGGCCTGAAGAACCGCTTCTTCGACAATCGCCTGCAGCTCAATTTCGAGCTGTTCGATTGGACTTATGAAGATCAGCAGGTGTCGCACTTCCGGTCCAACAGCATGGCCGGCACCGAGTTCGTTACGGAGAATGTCGGCACATCGAGCTTGAGCGGCGCTGAAGTCGAGATGCTGGCGCTTGTCGGTCAGAACACGACGCTGAGCGCAACCGTGCAATATCTCGATGCCGAATACGATGATTTCGTGTATTCGAACCCGATCAGCGTGCCGCCGACATCGGGCTGCGCCGTAACCGGACCGGTCGTGCCTGGCGGCTATACGGTCGATTGCAGCGGCTTACGTCCGCTGAATACGCCCGAATGGACTGTCACGCTCGGCTTGGAGCACGTCTTCTCGCTGGGCTCGGCTGGTTCGCTCGTGTTCAACGCGGATACGCGTTATCAGAGCGATATCATCACCGGTCTCGAACTGCTGCCGTCTCAGGTGCAGGAAGAGTACTGGATGACGAATCTGCAGCTCGAATACAGAACCGCCGACGAGCGGGTCAGCCTTGCTGCGTTTGTCAATAATCTGGAAGATGAGGGCGTGGTCGGCTTCTCGCAGCCGCACCCGCGCGCGCCAACTCTGATCATCAACAATCTGCGTCCGCCGCAGACCTATGGCGTGCGGCTTGGCGTGAACTTCTAACGAGCGTGGGCAGCGTCCGCCGCATCATGTGCGGCGGACGCGTCGCCTTTCCGCCTCGCCGGAACGGAGCGCCTAGTGAATAGACGGAGCTTCCTTGCTTGCGGCTGTGCGGCCGCCCTTGGCGGAGGAGGCTTGGCGGAAGCGTCGTCGGCGCCGCCGATCGATATCCATCACCACATGTTGCCGCCGTTTTACAAACCGGCGGCGCTTGAATGGCTAGGCCGCGCAGGCGGCCTTTTCCCTGCGATCAGCGAATGGACGCCCGAGGCGTCTCTTGCGGCGCTCGATCAGGCTGGCGGCGCCCGCGCCGTGTTGTCGGTATCCGCACCGGCGACAACGCAATTGCCGCGAGAATTCGCAATGGATATGGCGCGGCGGTGCAACGATTACGCGTCGGATCTGGCCGTGCGCCACCCCGGCCGCTTGGCGTTTTTCGCCACCTTGCCCATGCCCCATGTGGCGGAGTCGCTCGCGGAGGCGGAGCGCGCCCTGGCGCTGCCGGGCGCGGCGGGTATTGCGCTTTTGACGAGCTATGACGGGCGCTATCTCGCCGACGAAGGATTCGAACCGCTGTTCACGCTTTTGAACGGCCGAGGCGCAACGGTTTTTGTACATCCGACTTCGGCGCCATGCTGCGCCGGCCTGACGCCGCAGGTCGCAACGCCGCTCATTGAATTTCCCGTCGATACCGCGCGCACCATAGCCGAGCTCTTATGGTCGGGCGCTTTGACGCGATTGCAGGGGATCAAGTTTATTTTCTCGCACGGCGGCGGCGTGTTGCCGATGCTGACGGAGCGGCTGCAACTCGTGGGCCGCACAGACCCACGCGCCGCTGCGCGCGTGCCGGAGGGCGTCGAAGCTGCTCTACGGCGGCTTTATGTCGATACGGCCTCCGTCACCCATCGCGCCGCGATGGCGGCGATGCGCGAGCAATTTGATCATGACCGAATCTTGTTCGGATCGGATCTGCCGTGGGGCTCGGTGGCGGCGTCGCTTGAATCGCTCGGTAGGCTGGGTCTGCGCCAGTCGCAGCTGCAAAACATCGCGGTGAACAACGCGGCGCGCCTATTGCGCGGCGTACTGTGACGTCGCGCTAGAGGGATGCCGATGGACACGCCCGCAAAAATTCTGTTCGAGCCCATCAAAATTAGCGGGCTCGAACTGAAAAGTCGCATTGTCATGAGCCCGATGGCGGTGGGGGATGCGGCGCCTGACGGTAATCCGTCGGCGCAGACGCTGGCGTTTTTCGAGGCGAGAGCGCGGGGCGGCGTCGGCTTGATTATCGTTGGCGGCAACGTGACGACCGCCCGTGCGCTGGGGGAGACGCCGTTCAAGACGATATTGCGCTTTGACGACGACAGCCGGATCGAGCCGTTTAAACAGATCCCCGCCGCGGTGCAGAGGCACGGCGCGAAAATATTTCTTGAGCTCATGCCGAGCTTTGGACGCATGGCCCGGCCTTCGCCCGCCTATCCCGAACCCATCGCCGCAAGCCCTGTGCGCGTGGTCATTAGGGAAGAAAGGTTCGCGCGGGGCGTGGGCTTGCCGGGCGGCTTGGCGCAGCCAATGCCGCGCGCGGCTACGATCGAAGAGATCGAAGCGCTTGAGAACGAGATGGCGGTTGCCGCCGTGCGTGCGCGCGCCGCGAATTTCGACGGCGTCGAACTCGCCGCGCACATGAGCTATTTCCTCGCATCCTTCCTGTCTCCGCGCACGAACCTGCGCACCGACACTTATGGGGGCGGCATCGAGAATCGGGCGCGAATCTTGGTCAATTGCATGCGCAAGATGCGTCAGGCCGTGGGACGCGATTATCCTATTGGATTGCGCATTATCGCCAACGAGCACGTGGAGGGCGGCCAAAGCGCTGAAGACTATGCCGACATCGCGGCGCTCGTCGCGCGCGAGGGTTGCGACTATGTCGTGCCGGTGGATGGCTGCTACGAAGCGATGGACGCTTCCACCGCAAGCGAAGACGGCACGATGTTGCGCAACGGCGCGACGTTGGCGTTCAAGCGCAAACTGAGCGTGCCGGTTATGCTGGCGAACGCGCACGAGCCACATTTGGCGGCGCGCGCTATCGCGGCGGGCGATGCGGACATGGTGATCCTGGCGCGGGCCATGCTTGCCGATCCAGATTACGCCAACAAGGTCGAGGCTGGCCGGGACCGTGAGATCGTCGTCTGCAATCGCGACAATTATTGCGTGAAGCGGCTGATGATGGGGTTTCCCGTGCGCTGCAGCGTCAACCCAGATATGGGACGCGAGAGCCGGGGGCGCGCATTGCCGCCGCTTGGCCGCATCTTTGCCGCGGCTGGTGAACGGGTGGCGCTGACCGTCAGCGAGGCGCGTCCGCTCATGCGCCTTATGAATCCGTCGCCGGCCTCGCGTGCGGAAGGCGAGGCAGGCAAAACATGAAGCTGACGCGGCGAACGGCGATAGGCGCCGCTGCCGCGGCGCTAGCGGGCGGCGTTGCCTCGGCTGGCGCGTCGGGCGCGGCGTGGCGTACGCTATGCCCGATATGCATGGATTTTCACACGCACTTTCTCGACATGGAAACGCTTGAATTGGCGCAGTCGCACGCGCCCTCAAGCGGCTTTGGGCGCAGACCTCTGCCGCTTTCGCTGCCGTTCATGCGCAAGATGTTCGATCCGGCGCTTCAAATCGCCGACATGGATGAACGCGGCGTAGATCGCGCCGTGATCTCTTCGGCTGGTGTCATTCAAGGATTGTCCTTTGCCGAAGGTGCGCAGGCCGTTGCTCTGAATCGCCGTGTCAATGATGTCGCTGCGTCTTGGGTTGCACGCTACCCAAACAGGTTCGTAGGCAGCTTCGTGCTTCCGCTCGGCAATATCGGCGATGCTCTGCAGGAATTGGAGCGCGCAACTCGTCTTGGCCTGCGCGTGGCCAATATGCCGGCGCAATATCGCGGCGCTTATCTTGGCGACCGGCGCTTCGAAGAATTGTGGGCGGCGTTTGAGCAGGCTGGGATCGTCGCGTTCATTCATCCTGAAGGCGTCGCCGACCCCTGGTATCAGGATTATGCGATGTGGAACTCAATCGGCCAGTCGATTGAGGAAGTGCGCGTTATGACATCGCTGATCTATGAGGGGATGCTTGAGCGTCACCCGGGATTGAAGCTCGTCATGGCGCATGGCGGCGGCTACATGCCCCATTATATGGGGCGGCTCGACCGCAATGCCGAAGACAAGCCCGAAACGATGGCCAATATTTCGATGCCGCCAAGCGCGTATTTGCGGCGCTTCTATTACGATAGCTGCGTCTACGATCCGCGGACCATGGAAGTGCTGATCGAGCGGGTCGGCGCCGACAGGGTGGTGATGGGCGGCGATTATCCAGTCGCTTCGCAAAATCCGGTCGCCTTTCTGGAAGCGATCCCTTCGCTTTCGCCCGAGACGCTTGCCGCCATCGCCGGAAATACGGCGGTTCGTCTCCTGGGTCTGGACTGAGCTCCGGTCGAAAAAACGGCAAAAAACAATCTGATGCGTCTGCAGACGCAGGGCGCAACATGGTTGAAACGATACGCTACGTATAGTAATTGATCGGACAAGAAGCTGAGCGCGGCGGGCATGAACAAACGCATCCTCATCACCGATTTTCCCTGGAATGACCTGTCGGTGGAGCGCGACGTTCTCACGGGCGCGGGTTTTGAGCTGACCGCCGGTCCTGCGAAGGCGGGTGCGTCCGGTGAGATTGATCAACTGGTGCATGAGAACAAACCCGCCGCGATCTTGACATGCTGGGCGCCAGTGAGCGCGGACGCGATCAGCGCGGCGCCCGACCTAAAAATCGTCGCACGTTTAGGCGTAGGCCTCGACAATATCGCCATCGACGAAGCAGCGCGGCGCGGCGTCTGGGTCACGAACGTGCCGGATTAT
>JAUIJZ010000102.1 GCA_030430715.1 Alphaproteobacteria bacterium | reverse complement strand
GTCGTGGTCGATCTGCGCAACATCTACACGCCCGACGACATGCGCGCGCGCGGTTTCACCTATGACAGCATCGGACGGCCGACGCGCTGAACCGGCGCGGCTGGACGCGTTTACGTCGTTCGCGGCGGATCGTCGACTATTTCGATGCGTATACGGCGCAGCTCGATGCCGAGGTCGTCGCCCGACTCGCTCGGCCAGATACCGACCAGCGCAGGGCGGTCGATATCCTCTTCCGGCGGGCGCCACTCAAATTCGAAATTCCCGAAATCATCCGTCGGCGTAAATCGCTGCCAGCCGGAATCTGTTCCATTGAACATGAAGAACGCAGCGAGAAAACTTTCCGAACCGTCGTTCGGTGTACGGCGCGCTGTGACCGTCACGCGTAACCGCCGTCCGCGGGCACGTCGCGCAATCAATGGCGGCAGCGTGTAGAACACTCCCGCCGACGACACGCCTTCATTCGGACCCAGAGATGCGCGCAGGACCGCTCGAATGGAGAGATCTTCACCGGTGACATGTGTCGTAACGCCGGGCGCCGCGATCAATTCATTCAAGCGCTCAAGGTCTACGACGTAGCCGACTTCCTCGAATTGCTCGATTTCGCGCAGCCAACGCTCTTCGGCCTCAAGGCCCGGGGTCAGCGCGAACCACAACATGGCCGCCGCCGCCAACGTAATGATGGGATAAAACGGATCGACCCGCACAAGCTCGCTCGCAGCTAGACGTTGTGTCGCTTATTCAGCTTCGCTTATCGCTCAAACGAGCGGAGCTGCGCAATCGGCTCGAGCGCATCACCGTGCAGGCTGCGCTCAAAAGGAGCTAGCCGTCGATTGCGTTCTCCCAAGATGCAGCACGGTCCGACGGCACGGTCCCGGCACCGTCCGAGGCGCTGGGACTGGGCGCCAAAAGAAGCGCGACTATGAACACAATGAATGAAAACACGAGCGACGCTCGTGCGATCGGATCTAGCCGCTGCCGCATCAAACATCCCCACCGTCGCGGCTTGCATGAGCCGCTGTCGCCCTAATTCGCGCCGCTCGCCCCTCGCCGGCGTCACCGATTCTGCTTATCGAGTTCGCCCGCACTGAACAAGTCCGGAAAGATCCGCGACAACGCTTCTCGGGCGCGGCGTTTCGTGGGCGCCTCAATATTTTCGCCGCCCAATCAAATATCTGCGCGCTACGGCGCACGAACACTGCGCTGTGGGTAGGGAGCGGCGCACGCAGAGGGAGAACCGGCACAAGAATTTCAGCTTAGACGCTCAGATTGCGCCTAGCCATCCGCGCGAACGACCGCCATCGACGCGCGCGCTCAAAAAATTCTTGATGACTTGGTCGTTTTGACAAGACGCGACAGTGCACGCGCATACTCGTTCAAAGTTTGATTCGGCTGGTCCACCCGTGCGCCTTAGCCCCTTTGCATTGCGCGTCCGGCGGCATAGATCCATTGTGATATTTTCTCACCTTGTGCTGCGCGCCGCACCACGCCGGGACCGCCTGCCGATGACCAAACGTATACTGATTATCGGCGGGGCCGGCTATGTCGGCGCGCATGTCGCCAAGGCGCTTGCGCGCCGGGGCCTTGAACCTGCCGTGTTTGACGATCTGTCGGCCGGCAAGCGCGAATACGTCAAATGGGGTCCGCTGATCGAAGGCGATGTGCGCGACCAACGCGCGGTCGAAGACGCCATCAGACAAGCTGGCGCAGACGCGGTTATGCATTTCGCCGCCCGCATTGAGGTCGGCTTGGGCGAGCGTGATCCGGCGAGCTTCTACGACGTCAATGTCGGCGGCGCGGCGTCGCTATTGCGCGCCATGCGCGCTTGCGCATGCGAGCAGCTCGTCTATTCATCTACTTGTGCGGTTTACGGCGAGCCCGTTTCGCTGCCTCTGAAAGAAACCGAACCGCTCAAACCGGCCAATGTGTATGGCCGCACCAAGCTCGCCGCGGAGCAGATGATCGCTGATTTCGGTGCAGCCTATGGGTTGCGTTGGACGGCGCTGCGTTATTTCAACGCCGCAGGCGCTGATGCAGAGGGCGAGATTGGCGAGGAACACGAGCCGGAGACCCATCTCATCCCGCTCGCGCTCAAAGCCGCCGCCGGATTGTCACCGCCGTTGCAGGTGTTCGGAAACGACTATCCAACCAAGGACGGCTCAGCAATCCGCGATTATGTCCATGTGGAGGATCTGGCCGACGCCCATATCCGCGCGCTCGAGCTCATGAACGCCGCGGAAGGCGGCCGCGCGCTCAATGTCGGCACGGGACGCGGCGCGAGCGTGTTCGAAGTCATCGAGACGATCGAAGCCGTCACTGGCCGCGCGACGCCGCATGAAATCGCGCCGCGGCGTGCAGGCGATCCCCCGGCGCTTTGTGCCGATCCGAGCCTGGCCGCTAAAACGCTGGGCTTTGAAGCGCGCTCCGATCTGGCGCGCATCATCGAAACAGCCTGGGCCTATCACGCGCCGCGCTGGGGCGTGATAGGCCCAGGATCGACTCCTAGCCCAAAATCGATTGGCCGGTTTTCTCCCAGTCGTCGAGAAACGCCTTGAGGCCGGAATCGGTCAGCGCGTGTTTATAGGCCGCATCAAGAATTTTCGTCGGAATGGTCGAACAATCCGCGCCCGCGATCGCAGCATCGCGCAAATGCGCCGTCGTGCGTATCGAAGCGGCCAATATCTCGGTCTCGAACGCAAAATTGTCGTAGATCGCCCGGATGTCGTGGATCAACGCCATTCCGTCCACGCCCGCATCATCGAGCCGGCCGATAAAGGGCGAGATGTAAGCCGCGCCGGACTTCGCCGCGAGCAGCGCCTGGGCCGCGCTGAAGCACAAGGTTACATTCACCTTGAAGCCCTCTTCCGTGAGCGTGCGGCACGCGCGCAAACCATCCGGCGTCAACGGCAGCTTGATCACGACGTTCGGCGCGATGGCGGCCAGCTTGCGGCCTTCCGCGATCATCTCGTCCTTGGCGGTGGCGACGGCTTCCGCGGAAACCGGACCCAGTATCAGAGTGCAAATTTCCGCGATGGCTTCGTCGATCTTGCGCCCGCTCTTGGCGATCAAGGACGGATTGGTGGTCACGCCGTCGATGAGGCCGGTGTCGGCCCAGGCGCGCAATTCGTCGATCTCGGCAGTGTCCAAAAATATCTGCATCGGCGCAGCCCCCTCAAAACTTAATTCGCTGACGATCACCGCCGCCGCGCGGGCGCGGCGTACAGCGCGTTCACAAAAGATCCTCGCGGCCGCGCAGCTTCATTTCTTCCACGAGCACTTTGACACGCTGGGCCTGCGAACGCGGCGCCACCAGAACGCCGTGCGCGGTCGATACGATGACAAGATCACTCACCCCCACCGCTGCGACCGGAATGTCAGAGGCGAGAATCAAAGTCCCCGAACAGTCCTCTACGATGGCGTCGCCGATTTCTGCGTTGCCGGACGATTGGTCCACAAACGCATCGAAAACAGCCGACCAGGAACCCACATCGGACCAGCCGACATCGACTTCGACAACCGCGCAGAGCGGCGTCTTCTCCATAACCGCGTAATCAAGCGATTCGGACGTGACTTCGCCGAAGAGCTGCGGATCGAGCGCAACGGCGCCATCGGCCTCACGCCGCGCATGCTCAAGCGCGCGCAGCGACATCTCATATATGTCCGGACAATGAGCTTTCGCTTCGTCTAGCAGAACGCGCGCGCGCGACAGGAATACGCCGGCATTCCACAGCCAGCGCGGATCGCTGATCAGTTCGGTCGCTCTGTCGAGCGTTGGCTTTTCGTGAAACCGTTCAACGGCATGCGCGCCGAATCCCGCTTCGCCGGCGCAAATATATCCGTAGGCTGTTTCAGGACCGGTAGGCCGTATGCCGAACGTAACGATCTTGCCTGCTTCCGCCGCCGCAGCCCCGCGCGACACCGCCGCGCGCATGCCGGCAGCGTCTGCGACATGGTGATCGGCCGGAGAGATCAACATCAGCCGGTCAGGGTCTTGTTCGGCGATGACCGCTGCAGCGACGATGGCGGCGGGCGCTGTATTGCGCACGCAAGGCTCGAGAATGATGGCGGAGGCTTGAGCGCCGATTTCGTTCAACTGGCGCCGCGTATCTTCGAGATAGGCGCCCGAGGTCGAAATGATCGGCGCCGCGAACGCAACATCGTCCTGCGCGCCGCTGAACCGGCGCACGGTCTGTTGCATCAGCGTTTCGTCGCCGTCGAATGACAGAAACTGCTTCGGACGCCCTGTGCGCGAAAGCGGCCAAAGTCGCGACCCGGTGCCGCCGGCGAGGATGACCGGCGCGACCAACCTGTCGCCGACGGAATTCGATTGCGAAGTCATAACGCCGCTCTGATCAGTTCCAAATACGCGCCAACCACGTGATAGCCAGTCGCCGCGGTCATGTCCCGCACCATGGGCGCGTCTTCCGAGTCGAAATGGTCGATCCAGCCGCCGGGCGGCGCGCTATCGAGATACATTGTCTGAAATGCGCCATACAAGCGAACCGCATCATCCGCCGCGTTGGCGTCTCCTGTATCGGCCCTCACCACATGCGCCCTCAGCGCCTCTGTTTGCGGCCAGGCCCTTTTTGAAGCGTCAAGCAGTGCGCCGTTTAGGCTATGCGATTGTCCAACGAAGCCATATTCATTACGACAAGCGCAGGCGTGTTCGTAAAGTCTGTCGGCGATGCCTTCTAGATCGTCCGCAGTATCCTGCGAGATCAGCCATGCCCACTCGAATTCATGACCGGGCTCGATGCGCTGCACGGCCTCGTCAGCCACCGGGGCCCAGTCGTCGCTGAAATATTCCAATAGCCGGCCGCTCTGAGCGTCGAAAAAATGTTCGCGCATCAACGCGCGGACTTCTTCCAGCCGCGGTTCGGCAAGATCCGGACGACCGGCGTCGCGCACCGCGAGCGCAGCCTCGAACATATGCATATGCGGATTTTGTCGGCGCGGCGTGCGCTGCGGGATCGATTCCCGCCAGCCGCCCGCATCATGCGCCAATGCCTCGTCGATGCGCTCCAGCGTGAGCGCGAGTTCATCAAGCAAACGCGGGCGCTCAAGCGCGCGCGCAGCCCACGCCAGCGCCATCACGCAAAACGCGTTGTCGTAAAGGTCCGGGCGGTCATCCGACAGGCCGCGACCGATTTCGACCATATGGCCGAACAAGCCGTCAGAGCGACGACACGGGCCCAGCATGCTGTCGACGCCGCGCTCGACCAACGCAACCGCTTCATCCGGCGCCCAGCCGCACAATGCGGCGCGCGAAAATACATAGGTTTGGCGCGCCTGAACGCGCACCCGACCGACAGCGTCGTCGCGCGGTCGACCATCGAGATCGAGGCGCTCGCGAAATCCGCCCCGCGGGTGCGGGCCGCACTCGGCCCAAAACGGGAAAAAATCGGAAAACAGCCACCGGCGAGCAGAAGCTGCGCAATCTCGCAAATCCATCTTTCCCGTCTCCCGATTGACCGAAACCGCCGCGTGATCGCGAGCCGTCGCACTTTCCGGACGCTGCACCGGTTACAAGCCGGCGCGTACAGGGCCGCCCGAATGCGCGCGTCGCTGAAGAAATTCATTCGACACAGCTAAGACGCGGTCACCCACAAAATCTGCATCGGCGCGCTCCCCTGCGACTCGGTGAAGTGTTGCTATCCTAGGCTTGCGCGTGTCGCTATCACGAACCGGACGCGAAACAGCAACTTGGCGGGAGAATATTTATGAGCGGCCAGGACATTTCGGTCCGCGAGATGGCCAATGCGCTGCGCGCTCTGGCGATGGACGCCGTTGAGGCCGCGCAGAGCGGGCATCCCGGCATGCCGATGGGCATGGCGGATGTCGCGACGGTACTCTTCAAGAACCATCTGCGCTTCGATTCAGCAGCGCCCGACTGGCCCGATCGCGACCGCTTAGTGTTGTCCGCCGGTCATGGCTCGATGCTGCTTTACGGGCTCCTTCACCTCACCGGCTATGAGGGCATGCCGCTCGAGGCGCTGAAGAACTTTCGTCAGCTGCACTCGCCCGCCGCCGGCCATCCTGAGTATGGCGAGGCGCCGGGCATTGAGACGACGACCGGCCCGCTCGGCCAAGGCGTCGCCAACGCAGTCGGCATGGCGATCGCGGAAAGTGCGCTGCGCGCCCGTTTCGGCGACAAACTCGTCGACCACCGCACCTGGGTGATCGCCGGTGACGGCTGCCTGATGGAAGGCGTCAGCCAAGAAGCCATCACGCTCGCCGGCCATCTCAAGCTCAACCGCCTCATCGTGATCTGGGACGACAACAATATCTCGATCGACGGGCCTCTCTCGCTCACCGATTCGACTAACCAGCGCGCGCGATTTGAAGCGTCGGGCTGGGCGACGTTCGAAGTCGACGGCCACGACCCAGACGCGGTCGACGCGGTGCTCGCCAAAGCGGCGGCCAGCGACCGGCCCGTCTTGATCGCTGCGCGCACGATCATCGGTTTCGGCGCGGACAAAAAGGCCGGCACGTCGGCCGCACACGGCGCTCCGCTTGGCGCTGAAGAAATCGCGGCGGCGCGCGAGACGCTGAATTGGCCGTATGCGCCGTTCGACTTTCCTGAGGCGATCGCACAGGCTTGGCGTGCGACCGCTGAACGCGGCGCGACGGCGCGCGCGGCCTGGTCGGAACGCTTCAACGCCTTGCCGGCGCCGGAGCGCATCGCTTTCGCCCGCGACATGGCCGGCGAGGTGAAGACCGAAATCATCGCTGCTTTGTCCGACCACGCCGCAAAATTGGCGGCGGACAAGCCCGCCATGGCGACGCGCGCCGCATCCGGCGCGGCCATCGCCGCCTTCCACGACCTCGCGCCCTCCGTGATGGGCGGCTCGGCGGATCTGACCGGCTCGAACAACACCATAGTGAAGGGCGAACCGATCTTCTCGGCTGATAATCCAAGCGGGCGCTACATCCATTACGGCGTGCGCGAGCACGCCATGGCCGCGGCCATGAACGGTATGGCGCTGCATGGCGGCGTCATACCGTTCGGCGGCACTTTTTTGGTGTTCTCAGACTATAACCGGCCCTCAATCCGGCTTGCGGCGCTGATGGGCGTGCGCGTCATTCATGTCGGCACGCATGACTCCATCGGCCTGGGCGAAGACGGCCCGACGCATCAGCCCGTCGAACATCTCGCCGCCTTGCGCGCCATTCCAAATTTGTGCGTGTTCAGACCATGCGACGCTGTCGAAACGGCGGAATGCTGGTCGCTTGCACTCCAGCGCGCCGACGGACCCAGCCTACTTGCGCTCTCGCGTCAAAAAACGCCCGGCTTGCGCGACGATGCGTCCAGCAATCTCTCAGCCAACGGAGCCTATGAACTCGCCACAGCTGAAGGCGGACCTGCCCAGGCGACGATTTTCGCCACCGGCACTGAAGTCGCTTTGGCGATGAATGCGCGCGAAAGCCTGCAAAAGGCCGGTGCGCCGACGCGCGTCGTCTCGGCGCCGTGCTTGGAGCTGTTCGCAGCCCTCCCCGCCGCCGATCGCGAAGCCATTATCGGGGATGCCCCCGTCCGCGTCGCCATCGAAGCCGGCGTGCGCCAAGGCTGGGACATGCTCCTGCGTCCGCAAGACGGCTTCATCGGCATGACCGGCTTCGGCGCAAGCGCGCCGGCGAGCGCGCTTTATCCGCATTTCGGCATCACCGCTGACGCCGTCGTCAACGCCGTGCGCGAACGCCTGGCGGAGGCTGTTCAGCGCGCATGAATCAAAGACGGTAGAATGCGCCCATCTACTCGAATTATTGACCCGACGACGCAACTTTCCTGCGAGCGTCGGAGACCATTTTTTTCAAATAGGCGCCATAGTGGTTTTTGGAGTAGCGCTCAGCGGCCTCATTCAGCTGCTCGACATCAATCCAACCCGAGATAAATGCAATCTCTTCAAGGCACGCGATCTGCAAACCTTGACGCTCCTGCAGAGTCCGCACGTACTCGCCAGCTTGAAGCAAAGTGTCGAACGTCCCGGTATCCAACCAGGCGAAGCCGCGCCCCATCAATTCGACGTTGAGCGAGTCATCTTCAAGATAAATCTGGTTTAGCGACGTGATCTCAAGCTCGCCGCGATCGGACGGCTTGATCGTCCTAGCGTATTCGCTCGCCTTTCCATCATAGAAGTATAATCCGGTCACGGCAAAATTTGATTTAGGCTCGATCGGTTTCTCCTCGATCGACACCGCTTTCCCCGAACTATCAAACTCCACAACGCCGTATCGCTCAGGGTCGTTGACCTGATAGCCAAACACAGATGCTCCACTTTCGCGCGAATCGGCGCGCCGCAAGCTCGAAATCAGGCCCTGCCCGTGAAAAATATTGTCGCCGAGAACCAGCATTGAAGGCTCGCCGCACAAATATTCTTCGCCAAGTATAAATGCCTGCGCTAACCCGTCCGGGCTTGGCTGCACGACATACGAGATGCTGACGCCCCATTGAGACCCGTTGCCCAATAGGCGCTTGAACGCAGGCTGGTCCTCCGGCGTCGTGATCATCAAAATGTCTTTAATGCCCGACAACATGACGACCGACAGCGGGTAAAAGATCATCGGCTTGTCGAAGACCGGCACCAATTGCTTCGACGTCGCCATCGTCACAGGATGGAGGCGGCTGCCCGCACCGCCGGCCAATATGATTCCGCGCCTCATCCTGAACTCCCCGCTGAAACCTCTAAGCGAGCCATGGTTTCAACCAAAGCCTCGCGCCAAGGCTTAAGCTTTATTCCGTAAGCTTCTTTTATCAGCCCGCAATCCAACAATGAGTTTTTGGGCCTTTGCGCCGGACGCAAATAATCATTTGACCCGATGCGGATTACGGCCGGTCGCTTCCCGGTCTTTGCCTGTTGAAACTCAAACACCGCATCGGCGAAATCCGCCCAGCTCGCAGCCGCTCCGCCGCCGGAAAAGTGATGCACGCCCCAATGCGCCCGTCCGGCTGCGATCGCGTCCGCCGCAGTCCAGACGGTGATTGCAAGCTCGGTCGCAGAAGTCGGCCGTCCGATTTGATCGTCGACAATATGCAGCTCATCGCGCTCGGCTCCGACGCGCAACATCGTTTTTACGAAATTTTTTCCGTTTTCTGAATAAACCCAAGAGGTTCGAATGACCACTGACCGCGGCGCGGCCTTCAAGACGCCTTGTTCGCCGGCAAGCTTCGATTCGCCATAGATATTGATAGGATGGGTAGCATCGGTTTCGAGATACCCGCCAGTCTTGCGGCCGTCGAAGACATAATCCGTCGAAACATGAATTAGGGCGCCGCCGGACGCATTCACCGCCTGCGCGATCGCTTCGGGCGCAGCGGCGTTGACCGCGAACGCCCCGGCGCGGTCGGCTTCCGCTCCGTCCACGTCGGTATAGGCCGCCGCAATCAAAACAATGTCCGGCTTGTAGTCGCGCACAGCCTGTGCTGGTGCGTCAGGATCGCGGAAATCAGCGTCGGCCGAGCCGAGCACTTTGTAATTCGTCTGGTCTGTCCGAGCGGCGGCGAGCGCAAGAGCAAGCTGGCCGCATTTTCCGAATTGCAGAACCCGCATGGCTCGGCCGCTTACGCCTGTTTGAGGCCGAGGCGCGTCGACGCGTGGCCGCGCTCCTCGACGCCGCGCCACCACCAAGAATTGTCGAGATACCAACGAACGGTCGCGCGCAAGCCTTCCTGGAGGGTCACGCTCGGGCTCCAGCCCAGCCGGCTTTTGATCTTCGATGCGTCGATCGCGTACCGCAAATCATGACCCGGACGATCCGTCACGAACTCAATCAGCTCCGCATATGGCCGGCCGCTCGCTGCCGGCGCTTCCTCATCCAGGATCGCACAGATTGCGCGGACAAGGTCGATATTCGCCATCTCAGCGTCGCCGCCGATATTATACGTTTCGCCAATATCGCCGCCCTCCATCACCGTAAGCAGCGCTTCGGCGTGATCGTCGACATATAGCCAGTCTCGCACGTTCGAGCCTGCCCCGTAGACCGGTATCGCCCGCCCGGCGATGCAATTCAGTATAACGACCGGTATCAATTTCTCCGGATGCTGGTGCGGTCCGTAATTGTTCGAGCAATTTGAAATGACAACGGGCAGATCGAAGGTTCGCCCCCACGCCCTCACCAGCATGTCTGAGGAAGCCTTAGACGCAGAGTAAGGCGAATTGGGCGCATACGGAGTCGTTTCCGTAAAGTGTCCGGTTTCTCCGAGTTCTCCATACACCTCATCAGTCGAAACGTGATGAAGTCTAAACGTCTCGCGGCGCTCGACGTCGAGCGCCGCGAGATAGCTCCGCGCCGACTCCAAGAGCTGGTAAGTGCCAACGATATTCGTCGAGACGAACT
>JAUIJZ010000101.1 GCA_030430715.1 Alphaproteobacteria bacterium | reverse complement strand
GCGCTCCCGGCCCGCCTCCAGCGCGACCGTAAGGCCTGCGAGTTCGCTTTGGGCTTGAGCAAGCGCTTCAGGTTCGGCGCGCAATGCGGCGCGCAAGCGATCGTCGGCATTTGCGCTCGCATTGCGGATCTCGCCGTTGGCCTGCGCCGACAAATGCGTCATGACGGCGATAAAGAGCCGCTCATGGCTCTCCTCGCCTGCAGGCTCGCGTATAAATGGCCGCGGCGTATAAGTTTGCGCAGCAAGAAGAGCCAATTCGCCACGCCACAGGTAGAGCGCTCGCAACTCCGCCTCTCCCCAGAACGCCACGCGATAACCGCGCACGCCGCCAGCAACAACCAGGCGCTCGCCAGCTAGAATGGCCAGCGATTGGCGCACCGGTGTTGCGCTAACGCCGAACCGCGCAG
Source organism: Alphaproteobacteria bacterium (assembly GCA_030430715.1). Taxonomy (GTDB): domain Bacteria; phylum Pseudomonadota; class Alphaproteobacteria; order Caulobacterales; family Aquidulcibacteraceae; genus Vitreimonas. The sequence goes on along the minus strand of JAUIJZ010000101.1, from coordinate 9,994 downwards.
CCAAGTGCTCAACATCGAGGCGCTGACGCAAACGCAAAGCACCAGTCAAAATCGCCATCTTGATTTCGCGATAGACGCGCGCGCCTGCGCCTCTGTCATCCATCTTCCGCCGGATCGGCAGCGCGCTCCGCCTTCTTGTACCAGCTCTCCAACTGCGCCGCGATGTCGGGTGTCAGCGCATCAATGTGCGCGCCCGGCGCGTCAGAACCTTCCAAATATTCGAGCGGATCTCGTCCTTCCCAGCCTCCAAGATTTGGCCGGTGCATGCGATAGCCGATGAGGCGCTGTAGATCGGCAGGAAAGCAGCGCGCCGTCGCGCGCGGATACGCAAGAAACTGGTTCTCATAGGTTTTGAGCCAGCCCAGACAATAGCTAACGATGACGCCGGTGCGCGGGGCCGGTGAGCGATTGGCGCCGGCCGCGTGCGTGGTCGACCCCAGGAAGACGCACGCCGATCCAGCCCGCATTGTCGCGGCGACGCCCTCACTCAGTTCAGCGCCGCGATCAAGCCGAGCCCGATGCGACCCGGGCCAAATGCGCGTTGCGCCGTTCTCTTCAGTAAAATCGCTGACAGCCCACATCACGTTGATAAGCCGTTGGCGCCCGTCTGTGGCGCCGGGCCACATCTCCTCGTCCCGGTGCGGCGCCTGGGCGCGTTCGCCAGGATGCAAACGCGCAGCTTGGGTGAGATTGAGTTGGATGCAGTCACACGCAGGCGCCAGCAGTGCTTCGGCGATGGCCAGCATGCGCCGGTCAAGCGCAAGCCGCTGCACCATGGGCGCCTTTGACAACAAGCCGCCCACGCGCGTGGTGCGCCAACCATAGAAGTCGCCCTGACAGCGCGGCGTGGCCGCAAGCCAAGGCTCAAGCTCCTGCGCCAACATTATGCGCTCATGCGCGTTAAGCACATCCGAGACGAGGAGATAACCGTCGCCCTCGAGCACCTTGAGGTCGGCGGCCAATTGGACATCGATAATCTTGCCGGGGGCGTCCATCCTGCGCGTTCCTCTAGGCCGCGCGTGCAAAGTCGCCCGAGGCAAATCTTGTAATGGGCCCGCTAATTCCGTTGAGCCCGCGTACGCGGCGCAGGCCCGCAGCATCAATATCGGCCGCCAAAGCCTGCAAGCGTTCGCGGCCCTTCCCTTGGGCGCGCCCGAGCGCGCGCGCGCGCCAGCCCGCCTTCATAGCTAAGGGCGCCAGCCCCGCATTGGCGACGAATGTCACCTGCTCGATGCCGAACAATACGCCCGCTTCCATGATGGCGGCGATGATACGCCCTAACAGCGCCTGGCGCGGCGCGCCCCTGGCTGCATCCGGGGCGGGACAAAATCGCGTTGCTTCCCATACATGCGCACCGCTTGGCGGGGCCGCGTCGCAAAGGTGCGCAAACACATCCGAAAGCAGGTGCGCGCGCGTTGTAGGCAATAGCCGGGCCGATCCAGTTACAGGGGCGCGCGGGCCGTCCGCTTCGATGAGATAGATTGCCTCCGGACTATCATAGAGATCGATCTCGAGCCCCTCCGGCGCCTCGAGCCGCCAGTTCAATTCGTCGATGAAGACCGCTTTGCGCTGACGATGCATCTCCATCAAAGCATGGTGAAACTGATGGCGGTTCTCGGCTGTGACGATGTGGATCATGGCGACGCTCCCGTGCTTGGAGCATCGAAGCTGTCCATTTCTCCCTACAGGAGAAAGAGGCACGATCATGCCTGTTGACTTGAGCCCCCTTTCCGCGGTCAGCGCTCAAGGGGCGACGTCGCCAAGGTCAATATCGCCATTGCGCAGCGCCCGCATCACCGCCTGCATGCGCGTGGCCACGCCAAATTTTGCCATGGCGCGGCGCACCGCGTTGTGCACCGTGTGCTCGCTAATGCCCAGGATCACGCCAGCTTCGAAATCGCTCTTGCCACGAGCGATCAGCTCAATGCATTGCTCTTCACGCCGGGCCAGACGCCGCTGCGGCGCGGTTAACGGCGCCGCCAACAGTCGCCGCGCGCTTTCATGGGCGTAGACCGCATACCAGTGCGCATCGCGCACGCGCAGCGGATCGACCCCATCCGGTCCGATGACGAGTGAGCATGAGGCGGGCAGAGCATCAGGGGCATGAATGGGAATGGTGAGCCCCTCGCCAAGCCCCACTTCAGCCGCTTCATTGAGAATGACGCGCTGATCATCCTCAAGCGCGCTCAAGAACCGTGGATCGCGCCATTGAAATGGCAAGGCTTGGCGGCGCGCCGCCCGAAATACGGGATCACGCCGTGCATAATGCTGGGCGCTGAAATGCTCGAGCCAAGCTTGGGGATAGTCCACCATCACCACCGCTTGGGGCGGAGCGCGCAACGGATCGACATGCGAGGCGCACGCGGCGTAGGTAAAACCAAGCGCGCAAACCTCGCGCATGAAAAGCTGGCGAATATCCTCAACCTCGACCGCGCGGTCGCAAATTTCCGCAAACCCCCAATCAAGGCCCGTCCGCTTCACTTGGCTGCCACCCTCGGTTGTCCCTGTTTTTATCGCGTCAGCGGCGGGTGCAAGGCAAGCGCCTCCTGCCGGGGACACGTAATTTTCTCGAATATTTTCAAACTCCCTCATGTGGCGAAGCCGAAAGTCGGCCGCACCGCATTGGTGCGCCGGAATCGCGCCCGCACCGCTTAACTCCATGCCCGCGCAGCCGGCCCTGTCGAGGGACGCATCCGCTCTAAAGCCCTCGACAGGGCCGGCTTAGAGCGCGGGCGCTTCGCATGGGCGTCGCACGCGCGACCCCGGCGCAGCATTTCGCCGCCGGGCGCTCATTCGAGGCCCTTATGACAAAGCAAATCCATGACACCCCAGCGCCGGATGCGCGCGCCTGCTTGGTGCCGCTCTCCAAACTCAGCGTGCACGCCGCCAACGTGCGGCGCACCGACAAGCGCGCCGATATCGAAGCGCTCGCTGCGTCCATCGCCGCGCACGGCCTGTTGCAGAACCTCTCCGTCGTCCGCGGCGAAGACGGCCGCTATGGCGTCATCGCTGGGGCCCGGCGGCTCGCAGCGCTTCGCCTCCTCGCCAAGGACGGGCGCATCGCAAAGGATTTTGCAGCGCCCTGCACAATCGTTGACGCGGCGATCGGCCCGGAAGCTTCGCTTGCCGAAAACATCCAACGCGTCGCCATGCATCCGATGGACGAGATGGAGGCGTTCGTCGGCTTGGCCAACGAGGGCATGAGCGTCGAAGACATCGCTATACGTTTCGGCGCCACGGTGCGCCACGTCGAACAACGTCTCGCGCTTGGGCGCTTGTCGCCAAAACTCCGCGCCGCGTATCGCAAGTCCGAAATCACGCTCGATGTCGCACGCGCCTTTTGCTTGAGCGACGATCACGCGACGCAAGAGCGCATCTTCAAACAATTTGGAAAGCCCATCACGTACGCCCAAAGCGTGCGCGCAGCACTCGCGGGCGGCCGCATTCGTGCTAGCGACAAGCTGGCGCGGTTTGTGGGGGTTGAAGCCTATGTAGCCGCGGGCGGACGGATCCTGCGCGACCTCTTCGACGAAGATGTCGCCTTCCTCGAAGATGGCGACATCTTGCAAGACCTTGCATCCCAAAGGTGCGAAACGCTGCGTCAAACGCTTTTGTCCGAGGGGTGGGCGTGGGCCGAGGTGCAGCTCAATCACGGCCAGATCGAAGGCTGCGCCAGTGAGCGCATCCGGCCAGATCGGCGGCCGCTGACGGCTGAAGAAACCAAAGCAATCGCAGCGCTGGAAACAGAAATCGAGCGCCTCGATGGTGCGCTTGAGACGGCCGACGACAACACTGACTTGTGGGATGCGCGCGACGCGGCTGAAGCCGAGCTCGACGCTCTCCAGGACAACGCTCAATCCTACGATCTCGCGTTGATGGCGCATGCGGGCGTGCTCATCACCATTGGCCACGACGGCGCCCCGGCAATCACCAAGGGCCTTATCAAGCGCGCCGATCTCAAAGCCGTCCGCAAGCAACAGCGCGCACCTATGGAATCCAAGAGCTCTGAAGAAGATGCCTGCGAGGAGTTCGGCCGCGATGAAGGTCCGCGTCTATCGAAGAAACTTCTCGCCGAACTCACGGGCGCGCGCACGCGCGGCTTGCGCGCGGCGCTGGCGCAAAGCCCGCGCGTCGCACTGGCTCTCCTCGTGCACGTGCTGCTGCGCCGTTCGGTGGCGACCGAGCGCGTATCAGGCGTTGAGATCGAGGCGCGTCCAGTCGGCTTTGACGATGTGGACGCCTGCGAGCAAGCCCGATCCGCCTTCATGCGCAACGCGCCGCAAGAGGCCTCCACGGCCCTTGCCGCGTGCCTTGAGGCGCCGATGGAAGATTTGGCCGCATGGCTATCCCTTCTCGTAGCCGAGACGCTCGACGTCACACATGTCGGCCTCGCGCAACAGGATGAGCAACGCCAGAAACTGAGCGATGCACTGGCGTGCGCGCTGGATCTCGACATGACGCACTATTGGCAAGCGAGCGCCGAGTTCTGGGAACGCACGCCCAAGGGCTACACGATCGCGGCCCTGGAGAGCGCGCCCGCCTTGGCAAAGCTCTCGGAAGCCAAGCGCCGGGCAAAGCTCCTGGCCTTCGCCAAAATGAAAAAGGCCGAGCTTGCACGAAACGCAGCACGGCTGCTTGGGCCCAGTTGGCTTCCAGACATCCTGATCACACCGCCCGCCGCGGGCGCCTTCGCCCTCACGGCGGCAGGTCGATCCGCGCTGAACCATCAGGACGCAAGCTCCAACGTCGACGCTGCCTAACAGCGGACCACTTTCGTCTCTTTTGCGCCGCCGGCCATGCCGGCGGCGCGCTTCATTCTGGAGCATGGCTCATGACCCCAAGTGAACACGTGCGGCGCGACATCGCCGCGGAGATCACAGCAAAGATTTTGGCCGAGCTGGAGCGGGGCGTGCTGCCCTGGAGAAAGCCGTGGGACGGCGCGCGCGTCAGCCCCGTCCTGCCACGCCGCGCCAATGGCGAAGCTTATCGCGGTGTGAATGTCATCATGCTGTGGAGCGCTTCCATCACCAAGGGTTTTGTCTCGCCCTATTGGCTGACGCTCAAACAAGCCAACCAATTGGGCGCGCATATCCGGCGCGCCGAACGCGGCGAAACCGTCGTCTATTACGGACAGGCCGCAAAGACTAACCAAGACGAGAGCGGCGCCGGCGTTGAAGAGCGTTTCCGCTTTCTGAAATGCTACACCGCCTTCAACGCCGAGCAGATTGAGGGCTTGCCCGAGCACTTCTTTCCCCCGCCTGCCTTGGACAAGCTCTTGCCGATCGCAACGCACGAGGCCTGGTTCATGCGTCTTGGCATTGAACGCATCCTCACCCGCGACGTGGCTTGCTACATGCCATCGAAGGACGTCATCGGCATGCCTCCGGTGTCAGCGTTCGATACAGCCGAGGATTACGCGGCCACGCTCAATCATGAAAGCGTGCACGCCACTATGGCGCCGCATCGGGTCGGGCGCGACATGGGCAAGCGCTTCGCCAAAGACGCCGTGGCGGCGGAAGAATTGGTAGCCGAAATTGGCGCTTCGATTCTGGGCGCACATCTTTCGCTCCCGCCCGGTCACATTGTAGATCACGCCGCTTATATCGGCTACTGGCTCGCCATCCTCAAAGACGACAAGCGCGCCTTTCTTTATGCGGCCGCACGCGCCCAAGCTGCCGTCGATTGGTTGCTGGCGCGCAGTCCTCCGCCCACCACACGCGCAAACGCTATTGTCAGCGCCTCTTGAGCCTTAAGGCGCGCAAGCCATCGCGCGAGCGCGCCACGCCTCCCAAATGTTGCACTGGGCCGCAAGATCGCGTCCACGCCGTCGCCATCTCCGCCCGGCCGGGCGCGCGGGCAAGGACAAAATCGTCTCCCCGCCCCGCTGGGCTTCGCGTTCGCTGGGCGCGAACGTCGGGACCCACCATTTTCTCCTTGCCCGCCCCACCCTCATGGCCGGGCTCTTCAAGAGCGCCGTCGCGGGGCGCGCCGCCGCGGCCCCGGGAAACGCCGGGAACGCTTGCGGAGCAACGCTCATGACCAATCGCATCACCCTTGTCGGCAAACTCTTGGACGCCCCGAAATTGCGCAGTTTCGAAGCGCGCGGCGGCACCGTGGAAATCGTCCAGCTCTGGATCGAAGTCGCCGACGGCAATCGCAAAGACCGCTTCAATGTCGACATCAATGACGGCAAGGCCGCCACTGCCGCCAAGTCAATGAAGAAAGATGTCATCGTCGAAGTGACGGGCAAACTGCGCCACGATCGCTGGCAGGACCAGATGACCAAAGCTTGGCGGGGCAAGATTTTCGTCGCGGTCGACCCCGGCGAGGGCGCGGTCCGCTCGAAGGGCATGGCCCCCGACACCGAAGCCGCCTGATCTCTTGAAGCGGCCGCGCCGATGCGCGGCCGCTTTGCCCTTCTCCTCGCGGAGTATTGCAATGACGCACACACTGATCACGCGCGCTGAGCGCGCCCTGATGCTCGCCTATGGCGCACGAAGCGCCGCTGGCGAAGACATTGACCCCAAGCCGGTTGTGAAGCTGTTCACGCCTGACGGCGCCTGCACATGGCTTTTGACTGAACTCGCCCCGGAAGACCCCGACATCGCTTTCGGGCTTTGCGATCTCGGCATGGGATTTCCAGAGCTGGGCTCGGTGCGAGTATCAGAGCTCGCCGCCGTGAAGGGGCGGCTTGGCCTTCATGTCGAGCACGATCTTCACTTCAAACCAGACAAGACGCTGTCTCGTTACGCGGCTGCGGCCTCCAAGGCCGGCTGCATCGAAACCTAGTAAAGGAATACAGGGACATGCTCCCGCCCACCCTGTATTCGGGGTAGTCGTGAAAGGCGCATCACGTTGCGTGCTGCGCAGAGCGCTACATGTTGTCTTATGTCCGCCAAAGTCATGTTGGCATGCGGCGCTATCGCCATAGCCCTTCTGGGTTTAGCGCACGCAGGCTTGAAAGATCGATTTCTATACAATTTCAGTTCGTCCGTGCCGCCCGGTCTTTATCTGCGCGACGACGAGCCGCTAGCGCTTGGATCGTTCGTGACGGTGCGCGCGGTCGATGTCGCGGCAGACTATGCCCGGCAGAGAAATTTTACTGATCAGGGCGACCGGTTCATCAAGCGGGTGGCGGCGTTAGCGGAAGTACAGATTTGCGCACAAGGCGACGAGGTCATTGTGGGTTTGCTTCGAGTTGAGAGGCAAACTCATGATGCGCGCGGCCGGGTGCTGCCCACCTGGAACGGTTGTCTTGTGCTTGGCGCCGATGAGGTGTTCTTACTCGGCGATACCTCAGACAGTTTCGACAGTCGCTATTTTGGCGTTGTGAAGACATCGCAAATCGAAGGCCTCTGGCGGCCGCTCTAAAATCCTTTTCGCCAACTGAGCGCGCCCTACATTCAGGGTATGGGTTTGGCTTTTCGCTTGAGAACGTGGCTCATACGAAACGAAGTGGGGTGTAAGGCAAGATAAAGGGTGAGTCAGCGTGTTCGCGTCGCGCCTGAAATCACTCGCAGAAACGCAAGGTGGCGATGATCATTACAGGGTGCGCAATGCCGCACGCAAACCCGCGTCTCATTTTTCAACGGCGTTTCGCATGAGTCCGAACATCGAACCACGTTTCCGTTTCTCGAAATTGTTGCGCGATGGCGTACGTGGCGAAGTATTCTCGCCGGGCGCCTCGCTCGTCATCACGCGCCCCATCGATGCAGAGAGCCTCAAGGGCCGTCACGAGGGACGCGGACGACAGACAGCCGGCGGCGCGACCAAAACTAATTTGTCATCGGCGCTGCAATCGCGAACCGGCCGATCGAGTAAGCTCAAGAGCAAACTTCAGCGCGGCAAGTTCACTTTCGACACCCGCCAGCGCGCTGTGGTGAAGGTCCATTATTTTAGCAATGGCGGGGGCGGCGCCAGCGCCATGCGCGCGCATGTGCGTTATGTGGCGCGGGACGCCGCAGCCAATCTTCCCCCTCTCTCAGAGCAGCCTCGCCAAGAGGTTGAAACCAGCGCCAGGGCGCATGCGCGCTATCTTGAACGCGGCGCGTCCGCATCGGTTTTCTATGACGCCGTGCAGGACGGCGTGGCTGGCGCGGCGCGGGCCGCGCGCTGGGCCAGAGAAGATCGGCGCCACTTCCGCATCATCCTATCGACCGAGAACGCATCGCGCCTGGCGGATCTGCACTCCTTCACGCGAGAGGTGATGCGACGCGCCGAATTAGCGCTCGGGATGCGCTTGCAATGGATAGCCGTCGATCATTGGGACACGGACAATCCGCACACCCATATCCTGCTGCGCGGGCGCAGCGAGGATGGACGCGACCTTGTCATACCGCGCGTGTATATATCACACGGCTTTCGCGAAGCGGCGCGCGAAGTGGCCACCGAACGCCTCGGAAAGCGAACACGCGGGGATGAGCGGCTCGCCCTCAACCGCGAGGCCCGCGCTCACCGGCCAACCAGGCTAGATCGCATGATCGCCGCCCAATTGGACGGCAAGAACCGCATCTACGTCGCACACCTTGCGGCGCCGAACCGTGCGCCTGACATGACAGATGCTTTGAAAGCCCGAACGCGCGAATTGCATCGTCTGGGTCTTGCCAAAGATCTCGGGCGTAACTTCTTTGAGTTCCAGCCTGGCTGGCAGGACGCGCTCAAAACCATGGAAATGCATCTCGACATACGGAAATCGCTCGTTCGTGAGCGCACGAAAGACCTGCCCCGCACGGCGGAGCGCCAGCTATCCAAGGCGCTTCGCCTTCCATTGGGCCGCGGCTAATTGGGGGTTGCCAAGTCTGCGCATTTGCGCTTGCCTTGTTCTCCACGAGGACCAGCGTATTGACCGTCTCCGCTCACTTGCGGAGTTCTGGAAAGCCGCTTGAAAAAGAATCCGGGAGCCAACCCGGTCGGGCAGATAGCGCCTCGTTTCCTAATTTGGAAACGGTGCAGCTGTGCTCTTCAATCTCACTTCTTGTTCCCATCATTGCATGCCCCGCATCGGGGAGGTGTAATGATGCGCCGCTATCAGCGCTGGCCGACACGCAAGCAACGCAACCTCACGCGCGACGAGATCGCGGCTGCGGGCTGCGTCAGCGACTGGATCCGATCCGGCAAACCGGCCCCTTTGGAAGAAGCCGCCCGAAAAGCGCGACTCAACAAACTCGCTGACGAGCATGGCCTGACCCGTCCCTATCCAGAGGTCCGACCTGCGCCGAGGAGCGGGTCATGAGCCGACGGCGCTATCTTACACGCCGTGAATACGAAGCGCTGCTCGATGCGCAGAACGGCGTCTGCTGCGTTCAGGACTGCAGCTCCAATAAGGATTTGATCGCCGAGCACTCGACCCCACTCGCATGGCAACAGGGCAAACCCGACCAGCTCATGTGCAGCGTCTGTCATAAAGAAAAGACGCTGCGCGACATCAAAGCGATCTGGAAGGTCAAGCGCCTCAATGGCGAGGCGCTTAGCCAATATGCGAGACGCAAACGCTACGGAGCAAAGCTGCGCGGGCGTCCCTTCTGGAGCGACTAATAATGCTCGAGAACATCATCTACTTGGCCATGATTGCACTCGGCATTTGGATTATCGCCAGATGGGGCGCGGCCATTTTCTTGGCCTACGCGATCGGGCACTTCATCGCCGGCCAGTGGCTTGAGGCTAGCATCGCCATCGTCATCGCTGGGTTCCTCAGCTTCGTCCAGGCGCTCACGTCGTGGTTCATGTGGGACACGCCTGGACGCACTTATTACATTGCCTTATGGTATTTCCGTAGATTTCCGTTCTAGTACAATACACTCGCTTGCGCCGTCACACGTGCTTGCTGGCGCGACCGCATTAAATTGATTTTCAGCTAGCTGCCCAATCCATCAAGATCGGCGTGATGCAGCTTGAACGCGCGCAGGTTTATCACGGCCGCCCATGGGCGTGATGAAATCACCATTGCGCGCCTATTCTCCAGCCAAGCGAGCAAATCCTTTCCCCGCCTTTCCGA
>JAUIJZ010000100.1 GCA_030430715.1 Alphaproteobacteria bacterium | reverse complement strand
CGCGGACCATTATCTCGAGGTCGACTACGATCTGTCGGACGTGATGTTCATCACCACGGCCAACAGCCTCAACATGCCCCAGCCGTTGCTGGACCGCATGGAGATCATCCGCATTCCTGGCTACACGGAAGACGAAAAACTGGAGATCGCCAAGCGTCACCTACTGCCCAAGCAGCTGGAGATGAATGCGCTGAAGGATGGCGAGTTTTCCATTTCGGATGACGCCATTCGCGATTTGGTCCGGCGCTATACGCGTGAAGCCGGCGTGCGGAGTCTTGAACGCGAACTCTCCAATCTCGCGCGCAAAGCGGTGCGTGAGATTGAGCAGAAGAAGAGTTCGTCCGTCGCCATCACCGCGGAGAATTTGCCGGATTATGCGGGGGTCTGGAAATTCCGCTACGGTGAAAGCGAACTGGAAGACCGTGTTGGCGTCGTAACGGGATTGGCGTGGACTGAAGTGGGCGGCGATTTGCTGACCATCGAAGCTGTGCAAATGCCGGGCAAAGGCGTGATGACAGTCACGGGCAATTTGAAGGACGTGATGAAGGAGTCGATCTCGGCGGCTTCGTCATATGTTCGCTCGCGCTCCGTGCAGTTTGGCGTGAAGCCTCCGGTGTTCCGCACGCGTGACATTCACGTGCACGTGCCTGAAGGCGCGACGCCTAAAGACGGTCCGTCCGCGGGCGTAGCGATGGCGACAGCGATTGTCTCCGTGCTCACCGGCGTGCCCATCCGCAAAGATGTGGCAATGACCGGCGAGATCACACTTCGTGGGCGCGTGCTGCCAATCGGCGGTCTCAAGGAAAAGATGCTGGCGGCCCTGCGCGGCGGCATTCGCACCGTGCTGATCCCGAAGGACAATGAGAAGGATCTCGCCGATATCCCTGAGAACGTGAAAGCCGGTCTCGAAATTGTCTCGGTGTCGACAGTCGACGAAGTGCTTGCGCGCGCGCTTACAGGAACGCTCACGCCGGTCGAGTGGACTGACGAGGACGAACTAGCCGAAGACCGTCGCGCGCAGGGTGGCGGTGGCCGTGAGGAAGTTCGGCCGCACTAAGGCGTACAGGGCCGGGGTAAGTCAGCATCATGCTGATTTACCCCGGATGCCTCTGTTTTGACGGGCGATTTCCCCTGAAAAGCGCTTCACACCGTTTGTAAGTGGTTCTAGCGTCCCTGGTATTGGCAGAGGGGATTCGCCTTTGCCGTTAATCCTCCAGCGGACAGCGGAAGGCTGATAGGCATGAATAAGGCAGAACTGGTCGCCGACGTCGCCGAGAGAATGAGCGACTCCAAAATGAAGGCCGAAGAGGCAGTCAACGCTGTGTTTGATGCAATTACGAGTGCGTTGAGCAAGGGTGACGAAGTGCGGTTGCCAGCGTTTGGCGTGTTTGCGGTTTCCGATACGGCCGAGCGTAAGGCGCGTAATCCCCAAACAGGCGAAGAGGTCACTGTCCCTGCTGGCAAACGTGCGCGCTTCCGTGCGGGCAAAGCGCTGAAAGAAGCTCTGGTCTAGACCGGGGCTCAACGCTTGCACTTTACCAGCTGCGCCGTGCGCGTGTAGTAAGCGCCGCGTGAGGTCGTATGATGCTGGCCAGAATTTATAAGCCCTCAAAAAATGCCATGCAGTCAGGCAAGGCCGCCACCAAAAGGTGGCGGCTTGAGTTTGATTCGAGCGTTGCGCCACGCACGGATGCGTTGATGGGTTGGACAAGCTCAGCCGATCCCAACGGGCAGGTGCGCCTTCACTTTGACACCAAAGAGCAGGCCATCGCGTTTGCGCGCGAGCATGAAATACCCCACCGCGTCACAGAGACGGCGGAGGTGAAACGGGTGATCAAATCTTACAGCGACAACTTCGCCTATCAGCGGCGGGAGCCTTGGTCGCATTAGCGCCGTGTTGGCCGCGGCGTGCTATCATGCAAAACACGGCCCCGTAGCTCAGCTGGATAGAGCAATCGCCTTCTAAGCGATCGGTCGCAGGTTCGAATCCTGCCGGGGTCGCCATTCTTCGCGCATGATCTCTTGTCGGCAGGATCTGTCTTAGGCGATCGCCTCCATGCGAGGCTCGGGGCAAGGAAAATGCTCGCGGCTAACGGCGCATGCGTCGCCAATGGCGATAAACACTGGCGCAGTGGTTTTTTCGTCTGAAAGTTTAGCCGCCAGGCTCGCAAGTGTTGCATTGATCAGCCGCGCGCCCGGGCGCTCCACATCGATCGCAACAACCGCAGGCGTATCTGGTGCGCGGCCGGCTTTGATGAGGTCGCCAGCAATACGCGGGATGTCCGCACATCCCATATAGAGGCAGAGCGTGGTTTCGGCGTCGGCGGCGGCGCGCCAATCTTGCTCTGCGCCTTGGAGCGTGCGCCCGGTGGCGAGCAGAACACGGCGTGCGCGCGCGCGGGCGGTCAACGAAAAAGAAAATTGTGCCGCAGCAGCCGAAGCTGTTGTGACTCCCGGAACCACTTCGACTGCAACGCCGCGTGCTTCCAGAAATGCGCGTTCTTCAGCGGCGCGGCCAAAGACGGATGGATCGCCGCCTTTCAGGCGAACGACCGTGCGGCCCTGTAAAGCGAGGCGCGCCATGAGCCGGTTGATGAAGTCCTGAGGTGTTGAGGGTCGGTGTCCGCGCTTGCCGACTTCAATGATGCGCGCGTTAGCCGGAAACAATGCGCACACATCGTCGCCGATCAGAGCGTCATGAAGAATGATGTCTGCGCCTTCGATCGCGCGCAGGGCGCGTAGCGTGAGAAGGTCCGCCGAGCCAGGGCCGGCGCCGACGAGCATCACCTTGCCTTTAGGCGGCTGCATGATGGTGTTCCTTCTGATTGGCGGTGATGATGCGTGCGATTTCGGGGCGGCATGAGCCGCAATTGCTGCCGGCCTTCAGAACGGCGCCGACGCGCGCGTCGGTGACGCCGTCTTCCTTGGTGCACAGGGCTTCAATTTCACCGCGCGCAACGTTGAAGCACGCACAGACCGCGGCGCCCCGAGCCTCGCCACGCGCACCGCCTGTAAGGAGCATGCTACGATCCGCGTCGCTGACGCGTTCAGCGCCCAATAACGCCATGAGCCAGTCGCGAGCAGGCAATCCGCCGGTTGCAGTCGAAAAGAACGCATACTGAAGGCGGTCATCGGTGATGTTGGCTTGGCGGAGAAAGGCGCCGCCATCTCCGGCGACGAGCATATCTTCGGCGTTGGCCTCCGCGAAAAGCGGCGCGGCAAATGCAGATGGTGAGAGCGTATCGGGGCTGGCGGCGATCTCATAAAGGTGGCCGTGCGTGTAAGGAATACGGCGCCACCAGAGAGCGTTCGGTGGATCGCGCCTTTCGCGCGTAACGAAGAATGCGCGCCAGGCGACCGGCGCAGGCGCAATCGCGACCGGCGTGCGCTTGAACTCAGGTTGGCCGGACCGCTCATCCACTGCGGGCGCAACCAACGCATTGCTACGCGCCTGCGGCGCAAAGGATTCGCTCCAATGCATGGGCGCGAAGACTTCGCCCGGGCGAACCGATGCGCCGACGCGCGCTGTGAGAATAGCGCGGCCATGCGCGCTGCTGACTTCGACCAGCGCACCATCTTCGATGCGCGCCGCGACAGCATCGTTTGCGTGAATTTCGAGGTAAGGCTCTTGGGCGTGCTGCATGAGACGCGGGCTGAGGCCCGTGCGCGTCATCGTATGCCACTGATCGCGTATCCGGCCGGTATTGAGAACGAGCGGAAATCGCGGATTAGTTTGACGCGGTTGAGAGTGTGCACGGACGAAACGGGCTTTACCGTCGGGTGTTGAAAAGGGCGCCGTGGCGAAGGGACGATCGACACCACCCGTTGTGAGAATGGGCCAACGCACCGGCTCAAGCTTGGCGTAGGCGCGGTCGCTGAGCGCGGCGAGCGGTTCGAGGTTCAAGAGCCGCGCGCCGTCATTTTCAAACGCACTCAGCGCCGCATATTCTCGGAACACGTCCGACGAGGACTTATAGGCGAAGGCTTTGCCGAAACCCATGGCGGCGGCGACATCGGCCATGATGCGCCAGTCGGCTCGCGCGGCGCCCGGTGCGGGCATGAAGGCGCGCTGGCGCGAAATGCAGCGTTCGGAATTGGTGACCGTGCCGTCCTTTTCGCCCCACGCCAGAGCCGGCAATTTGACGTGAGCAAAGCGCGAGGTGTCAGTGTCGGCGATGACGTCCGAGACGACAACGAACGGACAACGCGCGAGTGCGTCGCGCACGCGATTGGCCTGGGGCATGGAAACCGCCGGATTGGTCGCCACGATCCAGATCGCCTTGATGCGTCCGTCGGCGACCGCGTCGAACATATCGACAGCCTTGAGGCCCGGCTTCGTTGCAAGGCGCGGCGCGTCCCAATAGCGGCTCACGCGATCAAGATCATCCGCCGAGAAATTCATATGCGCCGCGAGCGTGTTGGCCATACCGCCGGTTTCGCGTCCGCCCATCGCATTGGGTTGGCCGGTAATGGAGAAGGGCGACGCGCCCGGTTTCGAGATGCGCCCGGTAAGCAGATGCGCATTGATGATGGCCGAGCACTTGGCCACGCCGTCGATGGATTGGTTGGCGCCCTGGCTGAACAGCGTGACGGTGCGCTCCATCTTTGCGAAGGACTGGTAGAAGTCGAGAACGTCAGTCGCTTCGAGGCCGCAATCGGCGGCAACAGAGGCGATGTTCTGGTCGTCGGCGGTCAGCGCGGCGCGAACCTCATGCAGGTTTGAGGTGCGTTCAATCACGAACGGCCAATCGACATGACCTTTCTCCCACAAATAAGCGAACAGGCCGTTCCACAGGCGCACATCGGTTTGCGCTTTGAGTTTCAGATGAAGATACGCTTCGCGCGCCGTGTCGGTTTCGCGCGGATCGATGACGCTGTGGCGTTGACCGCGTGCGCGCGCCGCTTCCATGCGGCGATAGAGAACTGGGTGCGTCCAGGCGGCATTGTGGCCGGAAAAGACGACGAGTTCGGCAAGGTCGAGATCTTTATAGCAGGCAGGTACGACATCCTCGCCAAAAGCCAGTATGTGCGCGGCGACGGCAGAGGCCATGCATAGGCGGGAATTGGTGTCGATGTTGCCCGAGCCGATGAAGCCTTTCATCAGCTTGTTTGCGACGTAATAGTCTTCTGTCAGCAATTGGCCTGAGACGTAAAAGGCGACGGAGTCCGGCCCGTGCGCCTCGATAGTCTCCTCGAACTTGCGTGCAATGTACTGCGTGGC
This sequence comes from Alphaproteobacteria bacterium, assembly GCA_030430715.1. Taxonomy (GTDB): domain Bacteria; phylum Pseudomonadota; class Alphaproteobacteria; order Caulobacterales; family Aquidulcibacteraceae; genus Vitreimonas. The sequence goes on along the minus strand of JAUIJZ010000100.1, from coordinate 5,193 downwards.
GTAGCGCCACGTCCGTTGCCTGCCATACACCATGGGCTGCAACAGCCGTCCGTCCGTCCTGACCGTTTCGTTGAGCGCCGCACCCTTGGAGCAAAGGCGGCCGCCATTGGCTGGATGCGCGGCGTCTCCCGAGACGGCGAGACCTTCCCGTGCGCCGCCAGCTTCAATGCCGCACCCGACGCCGCAATAGGGGCAGGTCGTGCGGGTGGTCATGCAGACGCCGCCAAGCTCAACGCGCCGACATCGACAAACACCTGGCCGTCTCTCGCTTCCACAGGCAGAGCGTGGGTGCAGCCGCTATCTGAGCCTTGCGCATTGCCGGTTTCGAGCGAGATGACCCAATTGTGCAACGGACAAGTGACCGAGCGTGCGTGCACGATGCCTTCACTGAGCGGGCCGCCCTTGTGCGGGCAGCGGTCTATGAGGGCAAACAAGCCGCCATCGCCCGCGCGGAAAACCGCGATGGGCGTGTCGCGAAACATGAAGCGGCGTGCGCCGCGCGAAGGGATTGCGGCGGCCGCTCCAACATCGATCCAAAGTGCCGTGTTCATTCCGCGGCCTCCGCGAGAGCAGGACGGAGCGGCGTGAACTCGTCTGCGTCGGCGCCGTTGGCGCGTTCGGCCCAAGGATCGACCTGCGCATCGCGTTGCGACAGCACGAAGCGATCGTGAAGCGCGCGGCGATTATTCGAGTCATCGACAATGCAGGCCTTGATGTGATCGAGCCCGACCCGCGCCATCCACTTATAGATGCGCTCCAGATAGTGCGCGTCCTCGCGATAAAATTGCGTGATAGCGGCGATGGTCTCGAGTGCTTCCGCCTCGGTCGTGACCTTGCACAATACTTCCGTGCCTTTGATGTGCAGCCCGGCGGCCCCGCCAATGTGAATCTCGTAGCCGCTATCGACACAGATGACGCCGACATCCTTGCAGGTGGCTTCGGCGCAATTGCGCGGGCAGCCCGACACCGCCATTTTCACTTTGGCGGGCGTCCACGAGCCCCACATGAATTTTTCGATCTTTACGCCGAGCCCGGTGGAGTCCTGCGTGCCAAAGCGGCACCAATCCGTGCCCACGCACGTCTTCACCGTGCGCAGGGCTTTGCCATAGGCATGGCCGGACACCATGCCGGCCGCGCCGAGGTCGGCCCAGACGGCGGGGAGGTCTTCCTTCTTGACGCCAAGCAAATCGATGCGCTGACCGCCCGTCACCTTCACGGTGGGAATGTTGAACTTGTCGGCGACATCGGCGATCGCGCGCAGTTCGGCGGGGCTGGTGAGGCCGCCCCACATACGCGGCACAACGGAGAAGGTGCCGTCCTTTTGAATGTTGCCGTGCGCTCGTTCATTGATGAAGCGCGAGCTTTTGTCGTCCTTGTAATCGCCTGGCCAAGCGCAGAGCAGATAATAGTTCAGCGCCGGGCGGCAGCTGGCGCAGCCATCGGGGGTTTTCCACTCAAGCTGCTGCATGATTTCCGGCATGCTCTTCAAGCCATGTGCGAGAATCTCTTCGCGCACACGTTGGTGGCCATGATCGGTGCATTTGCAGACGGGCTTGATGCTCGGCCCGCGTTCGAAACCATCGCCAAGCGTCGCGGCGAGCAGAGATTCCACAAGCGGCGTGCAGGAGCCACAGGAGCCGGACGCCTTTGTCACTGAGCGCACGTCATCGAGCGTGGTCAGGTTCTTTTGCGTGATCGCCTCGACGATCGTGCCCTTGCAGACACCGTTGCAGCCGCAGATTTCCGCCGTAGCCGGCAGGGCGGCCACGGCGTCGCTAGGGTTTACGCCGGCAAGGGCCTCCGTGACGGCGCGGCCGAAGATCAGGCTCTCGCGGATGTCGACGATGCTCTCGCCTGACTTGATCAGCGAGAGATACCAGGGGCCGTCATCGGCATCGCCGAACAAAACAGCGCCGACCAATCGCTCATTGTCGAGCACGAGGCGCTTATAGATGCCGCGCGCGGCATCGCGATAGACGATGTCTTCGCTGCGATCGTGGCCGGCGAAGAGGCCGGCTGAGTAAACCTCGCAGCCAGAGACTTTGAGCTTCGTGCCGGTGTCGCTGCATTGGAAGTGCAGGGCGCCGTCGCCGCCGAGTGCGCTGGCGAGCGCACGGCATTGGTCCCAGATGGGCGCGACGAGCCCAAAGAGTTGCTTTTCGAACTCGACGCATTCGCCAACGGCGAAAATCGCCGGATCGCTCGTTTGCATGGTGTGGTTGACGGTGATGCCGCGCGCGACATCCAATCCCGCTTGCTGAGCGAGCGCCGTGTTTGGGCGAATACCGGCGGACACGACCACCAGATCGGCGGGCGCAAAGCCGCCATCCTCCAATTGGACGCCTTCGACGCGGCCATCGCCGACGAAGGCGGTTGTTTTTGCTTCAAGCATCACGGCAATGCCGCGCGCCGCGAGGGCTCTGGTCAGCAAATGCGACGCGGACTGATCGAGCTGGCGCTCCATCAGGATCGGCATGAGGTGCAAAACGGTGACGTCCATGCCATTGCGGGCGAGGCCATAGGCGGCTTCAAGGCCGAGCAGACCACCGCCAATCACAACCGCGCGGCCGCCGCGATCGCACGCGGCCTTCATGGTGTTCACGTCCTCAGCGTCACGGAAGGTGACCACGCCGGGCAGATCGACACCCGGCACCGGCGGCACGAACGGCGTTGAGCCGGTGGCGAGGATCAGTTGATCGTATGGGACGGTGCGGCCGTCAGCCAGGGCGACATTCTTGGCGTCGCGGTCAATGGCGGTGGCGGCGACGCCGGCGATCAGATCGATCGCATTGGCCTCGTACCATGCGCGATCATTGATGACGATTTCATCGAATGTCTTTTCGCCCGCAAGCAGGGGCGAAAGCATGATGCGGTTGTAGTTTACGTTTGGCTCGGCCCCGATAATCGTAATCGCGTATTTGTCGGGGGCGAGGGCGATAATTTCCTCTACGGCGCGGCAGCCAGCCATACCGTTGCCGATGACGACGAGGCGCGGGCGTTGAGAGCGTGCGTCAAACATGGCCGCCTCACGCCGCATTCTTTTTGGAGATCGCGCCGTGCTCATACTCTTCAAGGAAGGCGAGCACTTGTTCGCGATACTCATAATAACGGGGATGCTCGAGCAGCGCCTTGCGCGTGCGCGGACGCGGCAGGTCCACCGGCATGACCTTTCCGATGCGCGCTTCCGGCCCGTTGGTCATCATCACCACGCGGTCGGCGAGCAGAATGGCTTCATCGACGTCATGCGTGACGCAGATCGTCGTCACTTGGCTGCGCGCCCAGACTTCCATGAGAACTTCCTGCAGCTCCCAGCGCGTGAGGCTGTCGAGCATCCCGAAGGGCTCGTCGAGCAGGAGTAGCTTCGGGGAGAGGGCGAAGGCGCGGGCAAGGCCCACGCGCTGCTTCATGCCGTTGGACAGTTGCTCTGCGCGCCGGTCCATGGCGTCAGCGAGGCCGACGCGGGCGAGGTAGTAATCGACAATATCGAGGCGCTCGGCTTGTTTGGCATGCGGGTAGACGCGATCGACGCCCAGCATGACATTCTCCCGCGCGGTCAGCCACGGCATGAGTGAGGGCGCCTGAAACACAACGGCGCGTTCCGGGCTCGCTCGGGTGACTTCTCGGCCATCTAGGATAACACCACCGAGCGTCACATCGGTCAGGCCAGCGCACATAGTCAGCAAGGTGGATTTGCCGCAGCCAGAATGACCGATGAGCGAGATGATCTCGCCCTTTTTCATCATGAGATCGACGTCCTTGAGGACTGTGAGCGGTCCTTTTGAAGTCGGGTAGGTTTTGGTGATCTGACTGAATTCAACGTAGCGCTCTTCGCGCGGGCTCTTGGCGGCGTCTTGATAAGCCCGAGGCGGGCGGCGCTCATCCAGCCGCAACGGTGTGATCGGCTTGGGTTCGGAGATGCTTTCAACAGCCGCGGCGCGTCCAGCGCCAAGCGCAATCATGTGCGCAGTGATGTCTGCCCGCAATTGCTTGAATTGCTGCGAATGGTTGAGCGCGTGCCGGTCCCTAGGGCGCGGCAGTTTAACCTCAAACACGTGATCCAGCGTGGCGTTTGGGCCGGGCGTTAGTGGAATAATACGATCCGCGAGCAGCAGGGCTTCGTCTACGTCGTTGGTAACAAGAACGAAGGTCTTTTTCTCACTGACACGAATGGTCTCGAGTTCATCCTGCAGCTTAGCGCGCGTGAGCGCATCGAGCGCCGAGAGCGGCTCATCGAGGATGAGAACTTTGGGTTCGAGCGCGAGCGCGCGGGCAAGATTAGTACGTTGGCGCATGCCGCCGGATAATTCAGCAGGGCGACGGTCGGCAGCGTGCGAAAGCCCAACCATCGAGACTTTGGCATGCGTGCGTTCTGCGCGCGCTTTTGTGCTTTCGCGGCCGAACACGCTATCCACGGCGAGCTGCACGTTCTGCGCGACATTCATCCACGGCATGAGCGAGTAGGTCTGGAACACCACGCCGCGCTCCGGGCTCGGGCGGGTGATCGGCTTGCCTTCGAAGAGGGCTTCGCCGCTATCCGGCTCGATGAGGCCAGCGAGCAGCGAAACGAGCGTGGTTTTGCCCGATCCCGAATAGCCGATGATGGCGACGCACTCGCCTTCATCGATCGAGAGGTTGAGGTCGGCCAGGACGTCCACTCGCTCCTCGGCTTCGCCGTAGGACTTGCTGACGCCGCGCAGTTCAAGGATTGCCATGCTCGCCGCTCCTATTGGGCCGGTTGCGAGGTGAACATTGTTTGCAGGGTGAGCATCAGGCGATCCAGCAGGAAGCCGATGAAGCCAATGGTCAGGACGGCGACCATGATGCGCGCGAGCGAGGCGGATGAGCCGTTCTGGAATTCATCCCACACGAACTTCCCGAGGCCTGGATTTTGCGCCAGCATTTCGGCGGCGATCAGCACCATCCAGCCCACGCCCAGGGACAGGCGAAGTCCGGTGAAGATGTAAGGCAGCGCGGAGGGAAGAACGAGGCGATGGATTTTTGTCACCGCGCCAAGACGCAGGACGCGCCCGACATTCAGAAGATCCTTATCGATCGAGGCGACGCCGACCGACGTGTTGATGAGTGTTGGCCAGAGTGAGCAGAGCGTTACGGTCACGGCCGAGTTGATCATGCTCTTCGGCAGAGTGGGGTCGTCGCTGCTCACCAGGGCGCTGACAATCATCGTGACGATCG
>JAUIJZ010000009.1 GCA_030430715.1 Alphaproteobacteria bacterium | reverse complement strand
TTTTCGGCGTCGCGCCGATTCTGGCGGTGCTCGCAATGATCCGCGCCGGGCGCGCGGTAGAACCGCGATCGATCATCGGCATCGTTCAAGCGCTCGCCGTCTTTGCCCCCTTCATCATCTTATTTCTGCTTTCGCCCACGCTCGGCATCACCATCAAGCGCCTCTTCGTAACGGCATACCCGCTCCTTTTCCCTATAGCGGGCCTGATTACGAGTGCTGTCCCGGGGCAAGCCAGGCTAATGCCGCTGTGGCTGATCGGCTATAATATAGTCGGTTTCGCGTTGTTGGCGACGATCCGCCCGTAAAAGCGCTCAGCGCGCTTTTCAATATTGCGCTTGAGCCCACGCAATGACGTTCAGTCGGGTATGAAAGATGCATGCACACTCATACGTCATGCCTAGGCGATCCTTAATGACCGACGCTTCCGCTTCCTTACCGCTCGTGGCCGTGGTGACCCCCGTCTATAATGGCGCGGAATTCCTGGAAGGCGCGATACGCGCGGTCAAAGCGCAAACCTATCCGCATGTCGTCCATGTTCTGCTCGACAATGCGAGCACTGACGGCACCGCCGACATCATCGCCCGCTACGCCGGCGAAGCTGGCGCAAACGTTATCGTCAAGAGAAACGCGGAAACGCTGCCTCAAGCGAAAAATTTCAACAAGGCTGTCACCTTTGTTCCACCCGAAGCGGCATGGTTCACCATGCTGTGCGCTGACGATGAACTGAAACCGAATGCGATCGCCGAAATGGTCGCACTCGCCGCGCGCGATCCCAATCTCGTGCTTATTGGCGGCCAAGAAAGCGTGAACGGATCGGTGAGGCCGTCTTATCTGCCTGAAACGTCGTCCATTTATGAAAGCAGCAATGCGGCTGCGCGCATTTTATCCGACGATATGCGCCCCTCTTTCCCACACGCCCTCTTCCGGCGTGATTTCCTGCGTGAAGGCGAGGATTTTTTTGACGGAGATTTCGTAGCGTTCGACACAGAAGTTGCGCTGCGTATCCTGTCACAGGGCGGGCGCTTCGGCTTCGTGCACAAGCACCTCTTTAACAACCTGCACCATGAAGGCGCGCTCACAGCAACGCTGGTGCGCAAGAAAATTCCTTACATTTGGGAGCAATTGCTTTTTATCGAGCGCTATGGCCCGGCATGCCTGAGCAACAGCGAGTATAAGCGGTTGCGCAAGCGGCATCTTCGCATCGCCAATCGGCGCATGCTTTTTTGGATGTTTACTGCGCCAGAGAACTTTAAACGCGACTTGGCGCGTCTCAATACCCGCGACGCGGCGCCGACCTTTGCAAGCATTTGCGACGCATTGCTGTCATGGCCGGCTCATTTAATCGAGCGCCGCTTTGTCAAAAGCAACACACCACCGGTTTGGGCGGAAGACGCCGTACAACCCGCACCGTCACATCACCGCGAGAACGCTGAACCCGCGCGCATAGCCGGTTAATTCAGTCTCGCTGCGCGCCAGCTGTTTGCAAAAGCCGCGCGAGAACCACTTCCTGCTCGCCCAGCTTTACTTCCAATTGGCGGACATGCTGGCGGATAATGCCTTCCAGCCGCTCACGGTCTGCGACGAGTTCTGTGAACTGCGCCTTGAGCTTCTCGACATCGAATTCCTCGATCATCTGGCAAAGCCCAGGCGTTCCAGCCTGCTCCAGAAGCTCATTGCATTTGGGCATGTAAGCCAGAGAGATCGTGGGGCGGCCCATTTTCAACGCGCAGAGCACGTTATGAAAGCGCGAGGCAACTACGACATCGACATCCGCGATTTGCGCCATCAGTTCGTGCAGTGAAGCCGCTGGCGTCGGCGCAATCCACGCATCCGTTGCAACGCAGCGCGCCTTCGCCGCCACCGCGTTCACAACACGCTGATCCGACTTCTCACCGATCAACAGCCGAACGCGATATCCAGAGTCCGCAAGCCAATCCACGAACTCAGTGACTTTGTCTACGTATGGATCGTGAATATCGCGGCCCGCCTCAATGCTGCGCCAGCCGTGATAGGCCATCACGCCGACGCCCACCGTCATGCGCGCATCGCTGCGCGAAGACGTAGGCGGCGAAGGCAATCCCCAAGCCAGATCCGGACATACCGGGGTCGCACGCTCATCGACACCGATCGATTGCATGTAATCGCGCGAGCCTTCATCGCGGTAGGAACGATATGTCGCCATCGGCACGACAGGCTTGACCATCCAACGCGACAGCGCGTTGCGGATTGGGTCGGCGCCGACACTTGCAAATACGATGGGTACGCCGTTGCGCTTTGCGGCCGCGCACCAGCGCCGCAAAACGGCGGGACGGCCGAGGAAATTGGTACGGTAATCGTCGATCAGTCCGGCGCCAGGCACGACCAGCGCATCAAACACGCCGATATGACGGCTCGTATTGACCCAGTTGAACACTGCGCTTGGCGTTTTCAAGGCGAGCTTATTTATCCCGCGCATCCAGCGCGGCCCCGGCTCCCAGCGCATCTGGATGGCGCCGACGCCAAACTTTTTGCGAATTTCGTCAGGCCCCGGACAGATGGCGGTGATCTCAGCGCGAGGGAATTCGCGCCGAATGAAATGGATCATGGCCTCCAGGCAGCCGTCATTGCCCAGATTGCCAGCTCCATGCCAGCCGAGCGTAGCGATACGCAGCGGGCGGTCGCTGGCGCCCGTGCTGCTCCGGCTTAATTCCACCGTCTCTGTCATCAAAACCTCACGCTCGTTCACCAAGCAAGAAGCTGGCCGCCTCCCCCGCGAGACAGCGGCATTAAGGAGGCTTGCGCTCCATGGTCAAATGCTGCGTACAAGCAGGAGAAAAAACCGCGCATCGCGTTTGCACGCTTGCACAATCGCGCGCGCTGGCTCTGTTCTTGCACCCGAGGATGCCGCGATGAAAGTTCTACTTACCGGATACAAAGGCTACATTGGCACCGTGATGGGGCCGATGCTGCGCAAGGCGGGCCATGAAGTCCGCGGTCTCGACGCCGACCTTTATGAGCGTTGCACATTCACCCAGGGCGGAGAGATCTCCGACATTCCAGGCATCCGTAAGGATATCCGCGATGTCGAGTTCGAAGATGTACAGGGCGTGGACGCGATCATTCATTTGGCCGCGCTCTCTAACGACCCCCTCTCCAACCTCAACCCCGATCTCACCTACGCGATCAATCACCGCGGCAGCGTGCGCCTGGCCGAACTCGCCAAGAAGGCTGGCGTTAAGCGCTTCCTGTTCGCCTCGTCCTGTTCCAATTACGGCAAATCCGATGAGGGCATGATCGACGAAACGGGCGAGCTGAAGCCGGTTTCGGCCTATGGTGAATCGAAGGTTTGGACCGAACGCGACGTGCGTCCGCTGGCTAGCGACGGCTTCTGTCCTGTCTATCTTCGCCCCGCGACGGCCTATGGCCTCTCGCCCCGCATCCGCTTCGACATCATCTTGAACAACCTCGTCGCCTATGCGGTGACGTCCGGCGAGATTTTCTTGAAATCAGACGGCACGCCCTGGCGGCCAATCGTTCATATTGAAGACATCTCCCGCGCCTTCATCGCGGCGCTGGAAGCGCCGGAAGATGCGGTTTTCAATGAATCCTTCAATGTGGGTCAGACGTCCCATAATTACACGGCTCGCCAAATCGCGGACATCGTTGCCGAAGTGGTGCCGAATTCGAAGGTGGTGGTCAGCGAGGGAGCCGGCCCCGACCCCCGCTCCTACCGCGTCAATTTCGACAAGATCGCCAAGGCGCTGCCCGCATTCAAACCGCAATGGGACCCCAAGAAGGGCGCACAGCAATTGTACGACGCGTATATCAAATCAGGCGTGACGGCGGCGCAATTCGAAGGCCCCGCTTACCAGCGCATCGCGCACGTGCGTAAATTGCTGGAAGACAAAGTGCTCGACGGCGATCTGCGCCACACTGCGCCGGTTACGGCCTAGCCTGCTAGCCGGGCTTCAGCCTCAAGTGCGGAAGTCCGGCCAGCCCCGATCCTTATCGCTCAGCACGGCAACCTCCAAAGGCCAGGCAATTTCGAATGCGGGGTCGTCATAGCGCACGCCGCTCGCCGCCTCCGGGGCATAGAATTCCGAGATCAAATAGCCGATCTCGCAATTGTCGCTCAGCGTCTGGAAACCATGCGCAAAGCCCTTTGGAATATAGAGCTGCCGGAGATTGGCCTCTGACAGTTCGAAGCCGCGCGCCTGCTTAAAGGTTGGCGAATCCGGCCGCAGATCGATGATGACGTCGAAAATGGCGCCCTTTAGGCAACGCACCAGCTTCACCTCGGCATGCGGCGCGCGCTGAAAGTGCATCCCGCGCAGCGTGCCCTTTTTTACGTTTTGTGAGGTCGAGTGCTGCGGAAACCGCGTTTCCAAACCATGCGCCGCGAACTCACGCTCGCAGAATGTTCGCGCAAACCACCCGCGGGGGTCGCGATTTGGCTGGGGGTCAATGGTAAATGCCCCTTCAAGATCGGTCTGAGTAATAATCATGGTTATCATCAGCCTCAATTCGGGCCGTACTGCAACGCGGCGTCCCAAGATGCGCGTCTTGTTTTGGGTGAGGCACGACGCTTCGGGGCCACATCCGGGACATTGCGGCGCTTCACCCCGGTTGAGCGGCGGCTTGGTTTTTGCTTCTGAGGCGGCGGAGCAAGGGCGTTGATGACTATGAATGCGGAAAGTCCAGATCAATTCACAGCCGCTCGCCGGCATTTGGGAAATTGCCGACTCTGCGGAGCGAGCTTAACACATTCCGTCACGGATTTGGGCAAGAGCCCGCTTTGTGAAACCTTCCTGACGCCCGAGCAAACGGCGGCGGCTGAATATTTCTTCCCGCTGCATGCTGTGGTCTGCGACCAGTGCTGGCTGGTTCAGGTCAAAGAGTACAACGTCCCCGCCGACGCGATCTTTACCGATCATTATCCATATTATTCGTCGTTCTCGACCTCATGGGTCGAGCACGCGCGCAAATATTGCGAAATGATTACCGCCCGGCTCGGCCTGGGCGACAAGAAGCTTGTCGTCGAACTCGCCTGCAATGACGGCTACCTGCTGCAGCACTTCCCGAAATATGGCGTGACCAACATCGTCGGCGTCGAACCCTCGGGAAATGTCGCTGAGGAAGCCTCGAAGAAGGGCATTCCGGTCATCGTCGATTTCTTCGGCGCGGCGCTAGCCCAACGCATCCGCGATGAGCGTGGCGCGGCGGAGCTTGTGCTTGGCAACAACGTGCTGGCGCACGTGCCCGATCTTAACGATTTCGTCTCGGGCGTGAAAATTTTGCTCGCCGAGAACGGCGTCGCCACGTTCGAGTTCCCGCACCTACAGAACCTGATCGAGCAGAACCAGTTCGACACCATCTATCACGAGCATTTCTGCTATTTCTCGGCGATCGCCATTGAAGCAATCGCCAAGAAGCATGGGCTGGTGTTTTTCGACGTCGAAGAAATTCCGACGCACGGCGGCAGTTTGCGCGTTTACCTCGCGCATGAAGGCCGCGAAGAAATCCGTCAATCGGTGCGCGATATCATCTCGCGCGAAGAAGGCCTGGGATACAAAACGGTCGCGCTCTACGAGGCTTATGAGGAAAAGGTCAAAGAGACCAAGCGCAAGCTCCTCACGTTCCTGATCGAAGCGAAAAACGCCGGCAAGAAAGTCGTCGGCTATGGCGCGCCCGGCAAGGGCAACACATTGTTGAATTATTGCGGCATCGGCCCGGACCTCATCGAGTTCACCGTGGACCGCAATCACCACAAGCACGGCCGCTTTACCCCGGGCACGCACATCCCTGTGCTTCCCGTCGAAGCGCTCGACGCCGCCAAACCCGACTATGTGCTCATTCTGCCGTGGAATCTCCGCAAGGAAATCTCCGCGCAAATGAAGCATATCGGTCAGTGGGGCGGAAAATTCGTTATCCCCATTCCCGAAGCAACGGTATTCGACCCATGAAGGTAGTTCTCTTCTGCGGCGGCTTGGGCACGCGCATACGCGAGTATTCCGAGTCCATTCCCAAACCCATGGTTCCGGTCGGCAATCAGCCGATCCTGATGCATGTGATGCAATATTACTCGGGCTACGGGCACCGGGATTTCGTGCTGTGCCTCGGCTACAAGGCGAACGTGATCAAGGATCACTTCCTGAAGTTCAAGCCGCACGACCAGACTGATATTGTCATCTCGAACCACGGCAAAACGGTTGAGACGATCGGCCAGCAGCCGCCGGATTGGAAGATATCCCTCATCGACACCGGCATATGGCGCAATATCGGCCAGCGACTGATGGCCGTAAAAGAGCATGTCGAGAACGAGGAATTTTTCCTCGCCAATTACTCGGACGGACTCACCGACGCGCCGCTGCCGGAGATGATCGAAGAGTTCAAAAAGAGCGGGAAGCTCGCCTGCTTCATCGCCGTGCGTCCACCCTTCAATTTTCACCTCGCTGAATTCCGCGATGACGGTTCGGTCGAGCGCTTCCGCGTCAACACCGAAGCGGACATCTGGATTAATGGCGGTTACTTCATTTTCCGGAAGGGCATTTTCGACTACATCAAAGAAGGCGAAGAGCTTGTCGTCGAGCCGTTCAACCGCCTGATCGCCGAGAACCAGCTTATGGCTTACCGTTATGAAGGTTTCTGGCGTGCGATGGATACGCTGCGCGACCGGCAAATGCTCGAGGAGCTGGTCGAAAAAGGCCACATGCCTTGGCGAGTCGGCGCCGTCGGCAGCGATATGAAAACTTCAGACAAATGAAGTCGCTTGGCCTCGCCAGGCCCGGTGAGACGCTGCGCGTGCTCGCTATTGGCGCGCACTCCGATGATATCGAGATTGGCGCCGGCGGTACGATCCTCAAATGGATCGCCGACGGCGTGAAGCTTGAAATGACCTGGTGTGCGCTCTCTGCCATTGGTGATCGGGCGGCCGAGGCGCGCCAAAGCGCCAAAGACTTTTTGCAAGGCGCGGCCAGCAGCGACATCCGCCTTGCCGAATTTCGCGACGGCTTTTTCCCGGCCGAACGCATCGCGGTCAAAGAGTGGATTGAGACGCTCAAGCAAGCGCCCACGCCGGACGTCGTTTTGACGCATACGCGCGAAGACGCGCATCAGGATCACCGCCTGCTGAGCGAGTTGGCCTGGAACACGTTCCGCGACCACCTGATCCTGGAATTCGAGATTCCCAAATGGGATGGGGATCTTGGCCGCCCCAACATCTACGTGCCTATGGCCGAAGACATCCTCGCCAAGAAGATCGCCCTGCTGAACAAGCATTTCGGCACGCAACGCTCAAAGGCATGGTTCGACGACGAGACATTCCGCGGCCTCGCGCGTCTACGCGGCGTTGAATGCCGCGAGCGCTATGCTGAAGCCTTCTTCGCGCGCAAAATACTACTTTAAAGCATTTGCAATCACGCTGGGAGCTGCGCCAAGCGCTCGCTATATGTTAGCGAGCGCTTGGTTATACGCACTGCGCGGTCAAACGTGCCTACGGATGATGTCGCAAACACGATCGATCTCATCGTCCTTGAGATCGTAATAGCTCGGCAGATTGATGGCGCGCTGATAGAGCGAGTACGAAATCTCGTTCTGCGGCTTGTCCTCGAACATCGGCAGCATGGTTAGCGGCCAGAAGAAGACACGCGCATCGATATTGTGCGCGACCATATCGTCGAGCAGCGCCTGGCGGTCGAATGTCTTCACGTCGCGATTGACGACGATGGTCGGCATCCAAAAGCCGTTCACCGTGCCTTCCGGCTCGGTATTCAGGGCAAGCGGCAGATTGCCGAGCCTTGCGCGATACTTCGCCATGATCTCGCGCCGGCGCTCGATCAGGTCTTCTAGGCGCTGCATCTGCGCGCAGCCCAGCGCCGCCTGAATATTCGACATTTTGTATTTGTAGCCGATCATGTCGGCCCAGAATTGCTTGGTTTGCCCCGGCAAGCGGCCGTGCGCATTAAGCGCCTTAACGGTATGAGCGATCTTGTCATCATTGGTGGCGAACATGCCGCCCTCGCCCGTCGTCATGGTCTTCGAACCGTGAAACGAGAACGCGGAATAGGCGCCCATCGTGCCGGTGCGCTGGCCATTCTTCCAACGCGAGCCCATCGATTCCGCAGCGTCTTCGACGACAGGAATGCCATGACGGCGGCCAATATCCAGCAGCGCATCCATATCGGCGATTGAGCCATAGAGATGCACGGCCATGATCGCCTTGGTCTTGGGCGTGATCGCCGCTTCAACCTTCTCCGGATCCAGACACCAGGTATCTTCGAGCACATCGACAAACACCGGCTTGGCGCCGAGGTAAACGATCGGCGCCGCCGAAGCGATCCAATTGATATCGCCGAGAATGACCTCGTCGCCCGGCTGAATGCCCAGCGCGACAAGACCCATGTGCAACGCGCCGGTGGCGCCGGTTGTCGCGACCGTGTGCTTAACGCCAAGCCACTCGGCAAATTCCTTCTCAAAGCGATTGAGATAGTCGAAGCAATGCTCCGCCCAGCCGTTGGCCGCCGCGTCAGCGGCGTATTCCGCCTCCAGAGGACCAATCGATGGCTTCGAATAGTAAATCTTCGAAAGCGTGCTGGCTTCTGATTGCGGAGCGTTTGACATCATTGTCCTCGTGATTGAGGCGCGATCCATTCAAGAATCGCGCCTCGATTTCAGTTCAATTCGGCTAGCGATTATTCCTTCGCGCCGCCGGTTTTACGGTACTCGGCGCCAAGCCCCATGGCGAATGGCGAAGCTTCCACCCGGTAAGCTGAAGCATCCGCCGTACCCGCCGCCGCGTTGCGGTTATCGGCGTCCTTATCCTTGTAGAGCGTGAAATGTGGGTCGGCCATGTCGCCGTCCTCACGCGCCGTGGTGTAATAATAGAGATTAAGAACCTTACGATAGACGCCCTCGGGGCAAAGGTTCGGCAAGCGCGGGCCGTGATTGGAATGCTCGCCGGTGGAGAAAATCACGAGCCGATTGAACAATGGCAGCGTGGACACTTTTGGGCCGGTCATGTCCTTGTCCCAGAACTCGATCGCGCCCTGCCATTCCGGCTCCCAGTGATCTGTAACGTACATCAGCGCGTTCACGCGCCGATACGCTTGCAGCTTATGGTGCCAGTTGAAGTCAGCATGGATTTTCAGAAAATCGCCTGCGCCGCTCATATGCGCGCCACCGCCGATAAAATACGGATCGGGGATTAGGCTCTGAATACCGGTCAGCGTTTCTAGGAAAAGGGTAAATTGCCGGCCGTTGAACTCACGCAGCATCTCGCGGATGAGCGGCGGCAGCTTCGTTTCGTCATGCTGGTAACGGCGGCGATTGTTTACATTGTCACGCTCGATCCAGGCGATATCGCTCGGTTTGGGAAACGCGGCGCCCAGCGCACGCGTAAGCGCGGGCGGCAGAAAATTGTCGATGACAATATGCGGGAACGGGTCTGCCCCCTGATATTCCTGCCCCCTCCGCAGGGCGATCTCCGCATAACGCGGATCGTCGAACACACCGAGCGGGCTCGGAATGTTGGCGCCAACTTCGGGCGCATAGGATTGCATCGTGGTCACGTGACTTGCCTCGATAAGCGCAACGCGCGGCTTCTGCCGGATAAGCAATTTCTAGGCCCGACACCGCGCACCCGCAACCCGCCACGCGTGTTGGGCGCGGGCGCCCACGCCGTTCACCCGCCGGCTCTGCCGGTAATGTAAACGGGCCAACCCCGCGCCGAGCGGCGCCTAGTTTGCTAACCTCTTGGATGCTATGCGCCGTACCGTACTTATTCTGAGACGCATAAGCGTCCCCCGCTCACACCGCTCCGATTTTCGGCACAAGGCGCCGTTTCGATGAACCCGAATGTGCTCAAGGCCGGTCTGAACGCGCTGCACTATTCCGGCATTGGCGAGGCGATGGCGCCGATGACGCGCGGCCTGGGCGTCATCTTCATGATGCACCATATCCGCCCCGCCACCGGCGCGGAGTTCGACCCGAACGGATTGCTGGCGATCACGCCGGATTTCCTGGCCAGCGCCGTTGGCCGGGTGCGGCAACGCGGCTGGGATATCGTCTCGATGGACGAGGCGGTCGCACGTCTGAGGGCGCCGGAAGCGCGCACCGCTCGCCCCTTTGCGGCGTTCACAATAGATGACGGCTACAGAGATAATCTCGAACACGCCTACCCTGTGATGAAGGCCGCCGATGCGCCTTTCACTGTTTATGTGAGCTCTGCGTTGCCCGATGGCGGCGCTGAATTGTGGTGGCTGTCGCTGCAAGAAATCATCGCGCGCAATGACGCGATCGAAATGGAGCTTGATGGCGTCCCGCAGACCATTCCCTGCGGAACGCTCGCGGCGAAGCGGGCGGCCTGGAACCAAATCTATCCCATCCTCCGCCACGCGCCGGAGGATGAACAGCGCACCATGACGCGCGCGCTCTGCGCCCGCTACGGCGTATCGCAGAAAGATATCTGCGCGGAGCAGGCCATGAGCTGGGATGAGGTGCGTACGTTGGCGCGCGATCCGCTGGTCACCATTGGCGGGCATACGATCAACCATTTCGCCGTATCCAAGCTCGACCCCGCCCGCGCCAGCGACGAG
The DNA here is from genome assembly GCA_030430715.1 of Alphaproteobacteria bacterium. GTDB lineage: Bacteria > Pseudomonadota > Alphaproteobacteria > Caulobacterales > Aquidulcibacteraceae > Vitreimonas. Next base: position 53,309 of record JAUIJZ010000009.1, on the reverse strand, counting down.
ATGGATCAAGGCGCCGCACGCATAGCGGAAGAAACCGGCGCCCGCCCCAAGCACTTCGCCTATCCCTATGGCGATCCTGGCTCGGCCGGCCCGCGTGATTTCGACATCGCCAAGAGCCTAGGCTTTGAGAGCGCTGTGACCACCCGCAAAGGCATGTTGGCCGATGCGCACCGCGATCATTTGTTCGCTCTTCCACGCGTCGCCCTGAACGGCAACCTGCAATCGCTGCATTATCTCGATGTGCTTTTGTCTGGGGCGCCGTTCTACCTATTCAACGGCCTCCGCGTTTTCAGACCGGCCTGACCTGCGATGAGTCCCGCCCCCCGGCCGCGCAAGCGCGCGCTTTTTGTCATAAACTCTCTCGTATCCGGCGGCGCCGAGCGGGTCATGTGCACATTGCTGGCTGCGAGCGAAGCAGAGCGCGCCGAATATGAAATCGAGCTTGTCTTGCTCGACGACGAGCCGCCCGTCTATTCGCCGCCGCCCTGGGTGCGCGTACATCAGCTCGATTGCAGGAGTTCCCTGCCACGTTCCGTCTTCGCTCTGCGCGAGGTGTTCGCCCGGACGCGTCCGGACGTCATCCTGAGCTTTCTCACGCGGGCAAACATCGCCGCCGTCGCTGGAGCCAAGAGCCTCGGCATTCCGTGCGTGATCAGCGAGCGCATCCAGAATTCGGCCCATCTTGGCGCCGGTCTCTCCGCTCAGATCGCCAAGCAGATCATCCGCCTTGCCTATCCGCGCGCAGATCACATCATCGCCGTGTCTTCCGGTGTGTCCAAGGATCTCGAAACAGCCTTCGGCGTCGCAAAGCGCCAGATCACCGTTATCGACAATCCCGTCGATGCGGAGGCGATTGAAAACGCCGGGCGCGCGCCTTCATCACTCGCCATAGCCGGCCCTTACATTATAGGCGTCGGCCGGCTGACCTCGGTCAAGAATTTCGCGCTGCTCATCAGGGCCTTCCATGACAGCGCCTATCGCGGAAGGCTGGTCATCATTGGCGAAGGCCCAGAACGTCCGCAGCTTGAACATCTTATCCGCGAGCTTGGGCTTGCTGAACGGGTGTTTTTGCCGGGACACGTAGACAATCCCTTCCCGCTTGTGCGCGGCGCGGACATCTTCGTCTCGTCCTCCAACGCGGAGGGTTTTCCCAATGCCTTGGTTGAGGCGATGGCGCTGCGCGTCCCGGTGATCGCAACCAATTGCCCGGCAGGGCCCGCGGAAATTCTGGCTGAGACGGAACGCGAAGCAGTCCACGGCCTGACGGAAGGCCGGAGCGGCATTCTCACGCCGCTGAACGACGCGGACGCGCTCACGCGGGCGATAGATATGCTCCATTCCACTGAGGTCCGCGCTTCCTGGGCCGAAAAAGCGCAGCAGCGCGTGCGCGATTTTAGCGTCAGGCGCGCCAAGGATCGCTATTGGGCGGTTCTAAAAGGCGCGGCGGCGCGGCGCTAAACTTCGCGGACGCGCGCGGCCAGTACCGACAGCATTCCGGCGAGAATGAGCAAAACAACGAGAACCGGATAGGCCGACAGCGGACCGTAGACAATCCAGCGCAGGCCAACGAAGACGGCCACGCCTGCCAGAACGGCTCCGCGAACCCAGCCCTGCCCGCTTAAGCCAAGCCAAACCACCGCCGCCAATTGCCCCACCACAACCAGCCAGCCCATGATCGTCGGATCTTTTGCCGGCGCAGGCGGGCAAGACGTTTCCGCGTTCATGCGCAAGGGTTCGCTTTCCATCGCGGGACGCTCAGCTGCGTACAATTCCGCAATCTCGAACGCCGAGAGCGCTGACGAATAGACGCGCACCTCGTCCATCGCGCCGTGAAAATATTCCATGTCGTTTTCGGGATGCCGCCCGAGCCTAGCGTCAAGCCCGGAAACGGTCTGCCGGGCCGGCGTGACGCCCAGCAAGCAGGCGTCGTCTTCCTGGCCATCAACGAACAGGTGCAAATCTAAAGTTTCCGCACTGTAGGTCGCAGCGACAAACGTCCAACGATCCAATGCTATTTCGCTTCTGCCGAAGCGCGCTGCGGTAAGGCCATTATTGGCGCCGAGTTCCACCGCAAGCGCCTGAAAGCCAGGCTCCTCGGTGACATAAAAATTATAGCCGCGCTCAAGATGAGACATGGTCGAAAGGATCGTGGCGTCTTCATCCGAAAAAGCATCAAGCCTGATCCAGGCCGCGATGGTCATATCGCCGGCAAGCTGTAAATCTTCCGCCGACGACGCGATCACATAATTGGATCCATTCAGAAAAAGCGCCCGCCCTGATATGCCTTCGGCTAATCCTGGTGCGTTGACGCCCTCCAGTGCTCCCTCGCCCTCGTCGAATGACCAGTGCGCTTCCAAGCGCCCCCGCGCATCAAGGCCGCGCTGATTGGCTGGAATAAGCCGCAAGGTCGTCGCCGGCGCGTCAAGCAATTGGTCGAGCGTCCGTTGCAACGCCCGCGGCCCAATCAACACGCCCGAAGCAGCAATCAACAGAGCGACAGCAGCGCCGGCGAGAGCCCGGCGCTGCGTGATCCGGAACGTCACCTTTCGCCCGCCCCAAATCTGCGCACACAGCACGCCCAGTCCCGCCCCCAATACGTTGGTGGCGAAATCAAAGAAGGCCGGCGAGCGGTCAGCCGAAAAAAACTGCGTGGATTCAGCTAGCCCCGACAGAGCCGCGGCGATGCCAATGGCGCGGACCGGTCCGCGCCACGCCAAAACAACACCAACGGGTATAAAGCCGAGAATGTTGGCGATCACATCGCTTGCAAAACCAACGCTCCAAAACCCGGCAAGGGCCTCGGCATTTGGAGGCTCTAGCGAAAGCGGGATGGCGGTAAAGCCGACCAGCGCCGCGATCAAAGGCCAATCGAGGACAATAATCCGCTCGGACCGCATCACAGGAACGGCGCTCCCGTCAGCTGGATGACGAGCGCTCTAGGACGAACGCGAGAAGGCTAAACTCATGCATCCGGAACATGACGCGCGCGCGGATCAAGGCAGGAGCGCGATCAGACAGCGCCGGGATCATCCTTGAGCAAAACGATCAGCGTCCGGCCGAAGATTTCGAACTCCCGCCGCCAGGACCAGGCCTGTACATATTCGGCGTCAAAACCGGAGCGCGTGATGATTTTCTCATCCGTTTCAGTGGGTCCGCGACTACCGCTGACCTGAGCAAGGCCCGTCACCCCAGGACGGGCGGCAAAGCGCAGCATATAGCGACGGTCCACCTTGGCGAACTTCGCGTCATGCTCAAGCGCATGCGGACGCGGCCCAATAATGGACATGTCGCCAATCAGGACATTGATCAATTGCGGCAGCTCATCGAGGCTGGAGCGGCGCAGGAAGCCGCCAATGCGGGTCAGCCGGGCGTCGCCGGAGCGCGCTTGTACCACACCGCAATTTTCCATCACCGACATGGTGCGGAACTTCCAGATTTTGAACGACTTACCGCGAAGCCCGCCACGATCCTGCTTGAAAATAGATGGGCCCGGGCTGTCCAGGCGCACAATCAGCGCAAGCAGCAAGAGGAAGGGAGCAAACAGCAAAAGCGCCGAGGCCGACACGAGAATGTCGAACAACCGTTTCGAGACCCCGCCGACCGGAGGCTCGTTCCCGCGGCGCACAGGCGCCCGCAAATGTAAGATTTCGACTTGACCGTTCATATCGTCCGCTGCCGGACGTGTCGTCGCAAAACGGGCGCCAAATGCGCGGTGCGAATGGGCGGACTGCGCGCGTGTCTCCACGCCTTTCGCGTGCGCGCCCTCCGGCTTTGCGTGCTCTCTCATGACGGTCCCCGCTGCTTGACGCGCGACCTTCTGAGACGCGTAAGCAGCACCTTTGTTAAAGCGCGCGTTTAGCCATTGCGCAAGTGCACAATGGCTCCCCAGAGCCTCAGAACTGTGAGGTTCGCGCAAATGGGGAAGCAGTAGCGTCAGCGCAACATTCGACGCTTCAAGGTCGTACGCGACTGTTCATTTTGTACTCAGGTTGGCCGCACAATGATGGCGGGTTTTGCTGGCGGTTTCAGTCTTCGCGAAACTCGTACATTGGGTACGAGTAGTACCCCTGCATCCTGCGATCGACGTTGTTGAGCACGACGCCGCGGATCTTGGCGCCCGCGCTTTGGAGGTGCTCCAACGCCGCGCGAACAGCACGGATCGGCGTCTTCTGCCAACGCGTTACCACCGCAACGCAATCGCTCTTCGCCGCAATCACCCGCGTATCGGCTACGGCCAGAACAGGCGCGCAATCCAACACGATCAGATCAAATTCTTCGCGCAATTCAGCGAGCAAGCGATCGATCTCCTCGCTGCCGAATACGTCCTTCGGACTGAAGCCCGCATTGCTGAGCGGCAAGATGTGCATGCCGCTGGCATCATCAAGGAACGTCGCCTCGCGCCAGTCCACTTCGCCGGCAAGCACCTGCATCAAACCGACCGGAGGCTCGAAATCGAGCACTTCCTTTACGGAACGGCGGCGCTGATCGCAGTCCACCAGCAGCACACGCTGACCGGACAATGCCGAGACGCGGGCGAGACAGATCGACATTGTCGTCTTGCCTTCGTCCGGCAGCGCTGAGGTAATCGCGACCACTTCCGTCTTGGGCTTGCCCGCCGCGAACAGAATGCTCGTGCGCAACACGCGGCACGCCTCGGTGAATGCCGAAACCTGGCGGCCCATCAGATATGCGGCGGGCGTTTGCGACGCGAGCGGCAGCTGCTTCAACTCGCTGCGACGCAGTTTCGGCACCATGGCCAGCGCGCCGACTCCCAGCTTGCGCTCAATGTCATCTGTGTCGCTGAAGCCTTCGTCCAGAGCCTCCGCTAAAAAGCCAGCCGCCAAGCCAAGCCCAAGGCCAAGCGCAATAGCGATCACAAAAGCCATAGGCAGCTTCGGTGAACTGCGATCCAACGGCACGGAAGCGGCCGAAACCAACTCCGCCGGCGCAGCGCCGATATTGCCCTGGTCGGCGATCTCGTGGAAACGCTGCAGGAACGCTTCATAGACAGCGCGCGCGGCCGCAGCCTCTCGCTCATACTCGCGCAGCTGCACCATTTCCTCATTGTTGCCGGCAAGTTCGCCGCGCATCACGGACATACTGTCCTCGAGCGTCCGCAAACGAGCCCGCGCGACTTCAACTTCGCTGCGCAGACTTCCCGTCACGCGGCGGATCTCAGCGTCGATCTGATTGCGAATGTCTTCACGCTCGGCGCGCACATTCACGACAAGCGGATGCGCGTCGCCATAACGGCTTTCAAAGTCAGCCTGCCTGCGCGCAATCTCCGCTTCCTGCGAACGCAATTGCGTGATCACGTTCGATTGCAGCGCCCCGGCGATCGCGTCCACCGATTGGCCTGACGCCGTCATCTGCTGCACTTGAAAATAGCGCGCTTCTTTTTCCGCCAAATCGGCGCGCGCTTCGAGCACCTGGGCCTGCAAGTCCGTGGTCTGTTGCTCGGCAAGCAAGCTGCCCTCGGTCGTGATCAGTCCGGTGCGCGCACGATACGCTTCGGCGATCTCTTCTTTTTCCTGCACGTCACGACGCAGCTCTGTCAGGCGGTGAGAGAGCCAATCATTTGCGCGCTCCGCACCGCGAATGCGCGACTCAGTCTGGTAAAGTTGGAACAGCTCGACCAAGCGGTTCGCCATTTGCGCCGCGCGTTCTGGGCTTTCCGAAGTGACGGAAACCTCAGCCGCATAGGTCAACCCGCGCCGCCGCACCACGATCGCCGCCGCAGCAGCGCCAATCACGGACTGACGTTCGACGGCCGGGTCCACTTCGCCGGATGAAGTCCTGCCCGCATTGCGACGAGCCAAAGCCGCGTTCCATTCCGGATCTTCGATCAGATTCAGATCATCCACCAGCCGGCCGGCCAGCATCCGCGAGCGAAGCACTTCAAGCTGAGAATCCGCCACTTGCTGGTTGGGCGTCGCACCGCCGGCAACCATCTGCTCGGGCGAGAGCACGCGCTCCTGGTCACCCTGCAGCATGAGCAGCGATGTCGCCGTGTAGCGAGAGGGCTGCAGCGCAAAATAGCTGAAGCACGCAACGGCCACGAGGAACGCTACAGCCCCGATCAGCATCCAGCGACGGAGCAGAAACGAGAAAACCCATTTCAGGCTGATGAGGCCGAGCTCGCCGCCCTCATCCGGCGGCCGGTATGCATCTTCGGACCGCTGGCGAAGGGGAATAACGTTCATTGCCTATCTCGGACCGCGCAAAGAAAGACGAAAAAAGGGGCGGCCCAAAAGCCAAAGCAAAAACCTGGCCACCATGGTTTTGCTTAGCATGTCTCATAGCGGCGCACAGGCGCCGATTGCTGCATTTCCGTAACAATGCAGTGCGCATGCTCACATTTTCCGAGCATGCTCCCATTCGTACCACGCCGCCCAAGATTGGTTTCGGCCGGGAACCGAACGGTAAAGCTGTTGTTTACCAGAGGTGTTCTTGTCTGAAATTTAACTGGTTCAGGCTGATTAACTCGGTTGATCAAGGGTTTAGTCGAACAATGCCAATGCTGGAGCAACTGCTCTGAGTCATTACCAGGAAAGAATCTGAGGGCTATTTTGAGCCTTATGACACCTGAACGGAGGGTCGCTGTTTCAGAGGCCCAGGTCCTAGGACGGGCGACCACGACACGCCGGCGAACGCGCCGGTGGCCGCTCTTTTGGATGCTCGCCTTTGCCGTGGGCGCCAGCCTGACGCTATGGGGCGTCATCTTCGCGGTCATAGGCGCGCTGTCTTCCGCTGTCGGCTAGCCAAATAAGAGATTTAAAATTTTTGTTTTCTCCTGAAAGGAGAATTCGCGCTCCGCTTAGGTATGACTTTCGCCTGGCCGGTGGAGCGGGCCAGCAACGTCCGGCGCCGGGGCAACATTATTGTAAACCGCGATTGTACGCTGAGCGATCTCATCCCATTGAAACCGCGCCAGCATCGCCCGCCCGTCAAACCTGAAATTCGCGGGATCGGCGCGCAAGCACTCCGCCAATGCATCCAGATCCCCGACCGGAAAATAATGCGCGGCGGGAAGGTCAAGGTCACGGTTCGCTTCGATGTCGCTCAACAGGATCGGAGCGCCGAACGAAAGCGCTTCGAGCGCGGCGATCGGCATGCCTTCATGATGCGAAGGCAGCACGAAAAGCGCTGCATTGGCGTAGAAGGCCTGTAGCGCGCGCCGATCCTGGAATCCGGCAAATACGATCTTAGCCGAAACGTTTGCGGTCAGATCACGCGAATATTCGTTCTCGAAATCCGCCTTGCCAGCGATCACCAAAGGCATATCGGGCGACGCACGCTTGTACGCCGCGACCAAATCATGAAAGCCCTTTTCCGGTGTCAGACGCCCAACGCCCATAAAAAAGCGCCCACGCTCCAAGCCGAACTTGTCCAATACAGCCCGTTGTTCCTCAGCTGTGGGCGGAGCGCCAAAATCGGGCGCTCCATTCGGAATATGAGTGATCGCGTCAGGACGCGAATAACGCTCACGCATTTCGGCGGCCATGGACGGCGACACCACAATCACGCCGTTGGCAAAGGCGCACGCGCACCATTCCCCCACACGCAAGACGCCCCGCGCGAATTTATTCCATTTTTCATGCAGATAATTGCGGCTGTGGTGCGTGACAACCGCCTTCATCCCCAACAGGCGCGCGAGCGGCGCCATGAGAGCCGGACCAATACCGTGGAAATGCACGATATCGGCGTGGTGTACAAAACGCGCGTCGAACACGCCGCGGAGCGTATGCACAAAAGCTTCAAGATGCGGGTGATGCGGCGCCGGAAGCGGCACTACCTGCACGCCTTTAAAACTGACCCGCGCCGGCGCAACATATTTCTTCCGCGCCAGAACCACGACATCCACGTTCGCATTCTGCGCCAGCAGCGGATAAAGCGCCTCGCAATGCGCTTCGACGCCGCCGAGAACGCCAGGAATGCCCCGCGTGCCGAGGACGCAAACTTTTAGACGCGTCATAGCGTCCCTCCACTTGTACGCTGCTCCGGTAGAGCCTCGCCCTCAAGCGTTTTTTCCCAATTCAGGGCGTCGATTGCAATAACGTCGAGGTCATCGTGGAGCGGACGCCAGTCGGTTTTTGCGAGAATGGCGCTACAATCGGCGACAACCTCGGCAACATCGCCCGCGCGCCGCGGAGAAACCCGCACGGGAACTTGTACGCCATGCGCACGGCTCAGCGCCGCGGCAACGTCTCGAACCGAATACCCCCGGCCATAGCCGCAATTGAGGGTTTCGCGGCGCAATGCGCCGCTGCGCAGGCCCCGCAAAGCCGACAAGTGCGCGCGCGCCAGGTCAGTTACGTGAATATAGTCACGCACGCCCGTTCCGTCCGAGGTCGGGTAGTCATCGCCGAATACCTCAAGATACGGACGCCGGCCGAGCGCCGCCTCACAGGCAGCCTTGAAAACATGGGTCGCCCGTGGCGAACGCTGCCCCACCCGCAATTGGCGATCCGCACCAGCGACATTGAAATAACGCAGTGCGACAAAATTCAAATCGTAGGCGTGGGCGAAATCCTGCAACTGCCACTCGGTGGCCAGCTTGGAGCGGCCATAGGGCGTCGTTGGGTTCGGCGTTTGGCTCTCCTGAGCCCGCGCGCCAACAATGTCGCCGTAAACTGCGGCCGTGGAGGAAAAGACCAGGCGCCGCACCCCGTTGCGAACGCAGGCTTCGAACAGCACGCGGCTGTTGGCGGTGTTGTTCGTCCAATATTTGTCCGGATGCGCGACCGATTCCGAGACGATCAAGGACGCAGCCAGATGGATGACCGCGTCGACCTCCCCGCTTTGGAGAACTTTGTCCAATAGCGCGCCATCGCCCACCGATCCGGTGATCAAAGGCACGCCGCGCGGGATGTTAACCTCAAAGCCGGTGCTCAGATCGTCGAGGACAATGGCTTTCTCGCCCGCAGCCAGCAGCTCGAGCAGGATGTGGCCGCCAATATAGCCGGCGCCCCCCGTCACCAAGACTGCCATACGTCTCGCCCTATTGCTGCTCGCGATTTGCGGTCAGCGAAGCAGCAATTTCTACGCCATCGGAACAATCCCGACAGAACATGGGGCGCTGGTGATATCAAGCCCCTCCGGCGCCAGCGCCATGAGATGCGGCATTCCATCAGATGCGCGCTGTTCTCTGAGGCGCGCTCCTTGCATGACAAGGCGGCTTAGACCAAGACCTCACAGCGCTGCGCGTACCGGACAGGGCGCCAAGACGGCACAGGCATGACGAACAACGCACTAGGGCCACCGCTGCCGCTGCCGGCGCTCTTGCTCGGCATCCTGCTGACCGGAGCGTTGGTCTTTCTGGCGGCGCGCCGGGTTAACAGCGTTCCCGGTATTTATGTTCTGGGCGCAATCTGGTTCCGCTACGTGATCGCGGGCGTCCAAGCTGCCGCCACCACGATGGTGGGCCCCTTTTCGCTCATCGCTTTAACCTCGCTGGCGCTATTCGGCGCCGGCCTGCTTGTGATCAAGCGGCGCCTGCTGGCGCTGAGATTTTTGCTGCCTGTCTATTTGATGTGCGCGGTCGTCATCATCAGCGCCATCTTGAACGCGAGTTTCGCTGGCGCGGTCAACGTTCTGGTCAAATACGGCTTCTTCATCGTCGTGACCTTGTGCACTTATCAAGCGCTGAGAACGACGCCTGACGGACGCTTCATGCGTCTTTTGCTGTTCGCATTCGCCCCGCTCATCATTTTTCAGCTGATGGGCCTGGCGCTAGGCGTCACCAAGAGCGGCGAAAACGACGGGTCGGTGTCTCACATCGGCGGTTACGCCCACGAAGCCACCTTCTCCGTCATGCTGATCACCATGCTGACATGCGCGGCGCTCAACACGCGGGCCAATCTCTATGTCAAATTTGGCATGATCCTCGCCGCTCTTGCCGGCATTTTTCTCGCGAATTACCGGACGACAATCCTTGCAGCGCTGCCCATGCTTGGCGTGCTGTTCGGACTTGCGCCGGCTAATCAGTTTCCAGCGCGTGAGCGGCCATTCGTCACCGCCGCGCTCGTTTTCCTGGCATGCATCGCTTTTGGCATCGGCCAATTCTTGCTGATGGATCGCTTTCAGGACATCACCGTCGCCACTGGCGACGGCCTGAATCTTATCAAACCGCCAGAGCAATACACTCCCGAAGAAAGCCGCATCCTTTCGGGAAGGCCGATCATCTGGTCGACCTACATCACCGATTGGCTGCGCAATGGCAGCGACCTGCAATTCTTTATTGGCTTGGGGCCAGAAGCATGGGTCGGCAAGTATAACGGCTACGCGCACAACACCCTGGTCTGCACGCTCTATGAATACGGCATTATCGGTGCGTTTGCGATTGTCAGCCTTTGGCTGTCGATGCTCGCGGCGGCCTTCCGTGTGCGCGGCAAACAACGCCCGATCATCCTCGCGGCGCATATCAGTTTCCTCGTGCTGAACATGGGCACTGAGCCGATGTGGATGGTGGAAGGCATGATTTTGTATGGCGTGCTGTGCGGCTACACCCTGTTCATGCTGCAACAGAAATCCGCCTATCGCGAACCACAAGTCCAGCCTGCTGCCGATGCGCAGCCGGTCCTGGACCCACGCTAAGGAGCGCATAGGTCATGGCGCTTCGCACCTATGGATTTGGCGCAGCCGCGCTGGCAGCCGCGCGCATTTTTCAACTCGCGGCAAGCTTTGCCGCCGTTCCAGTGTTGACCCGGATCCTGCCGCCGTCGGAGTTCGGCCTCGTTGCTTTGGCCATGGCGCAGGTGGCGATCACGCTCTTCCTGGCTGATTCCGGGCTTTCAAAATCCCTGGTCCGAACGGACACGAAGGACCAGACTGTCTGGTCGAGCGTGTTCTGGGCGACAATCGTTTTTACAGGCGCGCTCTCCCTTGTCTTGCTGGCGCTTGCCTGGCCAAGCGCCATGTTCTTCGGTGAGCCGCGCCTTGCACCCGTCCTTGCGGCCTTGGCTTGTCTGCCGCTGATCTCGGGCGCGATGTCGGTTCCATCCGCTGAACTTCTGAAACGCGAGAAATTTCTCATCGTCGCCACCGCCGAGTTCAGCTCAGCCATCGGCGGCGTTGTGTTGGCGATTTGGTTGGCGCTTGAAGGCTTCGGCGCGTGGGCGCTTGTGGCGCAGAATATCGCATTGTGGGCGATCAAGGCGCTCATCCTCATTCCGGCGACAAGTTTTCGCCCAAGCTTCGTATTCACGCTTGAAAGAATGGAAGAACATTTGGTGTTTGCGCGCGACACTTTGGGTTTCGCCTTCACCAATTTCATCGGCCGAAATGTCGACTCCCTCGTCGTCGGCAAATTGCTCGGCACCGCCGCGCTGGGTGTCTATTCGCTCGCTTTCCGCATCATGGCGCTGCCGATGAATATCGTCGGCGGCTCGATCCAGGCGGCGATCTATCCCAAGTTCGTGCAATTGCGCGACGAATCTCAAAAGCTGCTGCAAATCGTTCTTCTAAGTACAACAGCTCAGGCAGCCCTTATTTTTCCCGGCATGGCGGCAATTGCGGTTGCAAGCGATTCCGTTTTCACACTGCTCCTCTCGGAGCGCTGGTCGGGAGCGGCGCCGATCTTCGCCATGTTCGCTACAGCGGGCGCGCTGCAAGCGATCACGACGCTCAACGGCCCGCTTTTGCAAGCGATCGGGCGCACCGGCCTTCGCTTCCGTCTTACCGCTGAGTTTGCTGTTCTCTGGCTCGTCGCCGCGCCCTTGCTGGCGTTGCACAGCCTCGAAGCCGTGGCGCTTGGCTATAGCGTCCTGACGGTGCTCTACCTGCCCCGTCAGCTTAATCTGTTTCTCAAGCCGATCGGCGGCACGATCACGCAATACTTGATGGCGCTTGCGGGCCCCACGCTTCTGGCCGCCGCGATTATCATCGCGCACTTCGCCATAACGCGCGTCGTCCACCTCACGGCGATCGAGGAAGTCGCGCTGGCGCTCCTGGAATTGCTGATTGCCTATGGCTTGTTCGTTGGGCTTGGCTGGAAACATTTGCGCGAAGGCGTGAGCCTCATGAGCAACGTCTTCGCCCGCTCCGGCGGCTGATCACGCCGAGGCTTGCACCGCAGCAAAAGCTTCAGCTTGCGGCTTAAGCTGGCGATAGACCGTCATGACGGCCTCCGCCTGGGTGCGCGGCGACAGCTCGGTGATGATCTCGGCGCGTCGCGCGGGCGACAACACCGGGTTCGTTTCCCCGGTGATGACCGACAACGCGATATCCGCAAATTGCTCCGGCGACGCTTCTTTCGGCGCCAGCATGCCCCCGCCCCAGCGATTGCCGGACTCATTGTGCCCCGCATCGGCGGTCACAACGTAAGGGGTGCCATACATCAAGGATTCCACGGGCGTCAGCCCAAACGGCTCCCTGAGCGCGGGCGCCGCCATCAGATCGAGCGCCGCGATGTTTTCCTCCGGCGGCGAGCGAAACCCCATGAAGATCACGCGGTCGCCGATGCCCAAATCGGCGGCGTATTGCTTCATGTCCGCTTCGCTGTAATCGCCGCCGCGGCCAAATAAGAGAAAACGCGCTTTTGGCGCTGCTTGGGCCATACGCCGCGCAGCGTCGATGAAATAGTGCGGCCGCTTACGCTCCCAGAAATTGCCGATGAAGCCGACAAGAATGGAATCTTCCGGCACGCCGGCATCGCGAATGACGGCGGCGCGCGCCGCCGCACGCTCAACTGGAACGGCCTCTATGCTGTAATTAATCTTCGTGACGCGGCTTTGATCGACATAATGGATGTTCTCCAAGCACGGATCGGACACGGCGATAAACGCGTCCGGAAACATTAAGGTCAGGCGATTAGGAAACGCAGCGCGGTTAAGGCTTTGATGCTGATAAACCAGTTTCAGTCCGGCAGCCTTGGCGCACGGGCCCCACGATTGCGTTGTCTCAATATCGTTGGTGTGAACGATCGCCGTCGTGCCGCCATGACGCCGCAGCAACGAAATGCGCTGCGCGACTTTAGTCAGGTCGTAAAATGGATTGTTTCTGAAAATCGGCCGCTCGCCATGCGGTGCCGTATCAAGCCCATACGCTTTCGCTTCTTGCTCGATATGCGAACCTTCAACGCACAGAACGAGGCTGCGAATACCAAAAAATTCGCGCAGCGAGCGTCCCAGGCGAAAAGTTGCGATGTGGCTTCCCCCAACGCCTGAGCCCAGGAATGGGAAGATAATGTCATACGAATTCACAAGCGCAGCTCCCCGCAACCCAGCCGCTCTGGCCATGCGAGCGCCATGCCGTGCGGACGGCCGTGACTAGCAGCGCCTCGCTTCAGGCTCAAACCGCATAGTTAAACCCGGCACAAGCGGCCCCTGTTTTATTGCAATGTAATTGTCGTAACCGTTTCGCCAACGCGGCGCACACGGCCATCGCCCCAATTGGTGTTGGGCGTGTCCATCGCAACTTCGCCTTCCACTTCGACGCGCGTGTTCTCGTCATCCAGCGTGAAGATTGCGGCGCCATCGCGATCTTGCACCGAAAACCTGACCAACCGAACCACCGGGTTGAGCCATCCTCCCGCCCAGAGGTGACAGGCATCGGCGTTCTCCTCGCCCGCACCGCGAAAATTGGGCGCGCGGCTAACGCAATCCGTGAGCGTCGCGCGGTGACTCCAAATGCGGAAATTACGCTTATTGTCTTCGGCGACGCAGCGCGTGAGCGTCACGTCGCGGCTCTTGCAATCAAAGCCGCCGTCGGTTGAGCCCCGCGCGACGCATGAATCGTAGATCACGCCAAAATTGTTTTCTTCATCGGAAAAACCGTCGCCGTTCCAATATGCGCCGGCGTTCACTTGCTGGAACCCTTCCATCACGCAGCGCCTATACGTGATGTTTCCTGCGCGTTGATCGAGCACGCAGCCTGTTGGAAAGTCGTGTGCCTCCACCGCAACTCCACTCGCGCTGCAATCTTCGATGAGCCCTTGGCGCGAAGCATAGCGCACACGCAAAAAACTGCGCTCAATGCCCACGCCACGACAGCGCCGCACCTCAAACCGTCTTAAGCTCGCATTGCTGGCGCCGCCCGAGACCGTATTTTCAAGACACCGATACACATCCTGAAATGCGCAATCCTCAATCTTCAGATTGTTTACCGGGCCGCCCACGCGAAAGCAGCCATTGCCGAAACGCTCGAACGCCAAGTGCGAGAAATGCAGATGATTGGCGCCGCGTAACAACCGAAAGCCTTCGTGCCCCGCACCTTCAGCATCGCGCGCGCCACGCAGCACAGCTTGCTGAGGCTCAAGCGTCGCTGTGTTGACACCGCGCACGCGGATAGGACGCCGGCTGCGGCCGCCCGCGCGCACGACGATCTCGGCATCCAGATCATAAATACCGCGATCGGCAGCTACGAGAATCTCTCCATCCGGCCCGACACGGCGCAACAAGGCGTTGAGATCGTTGAGATCGGCGGGATCATCCCAGGACGTTCCGCCGCCCCCGCCATTTGGCGCGACGTAGAGCACGTCTGGGCGCTGAGCCACGGCGCCGGCCGGAGCCAGCGTGAGGGCGACAAGGAGTGAGCGGCGGGTAAGGCGCATGAGCGCCCATCTCACCACCATGCGCGCATTCGTCCACCACAGAACCGCAATTGGCTAATCCGCGCCCCTACAGGTTCGCGCCAAAAGCAAAGGGCGCGGCACGCCCCCCGTGCCGCGCCCCTCGCCGTTTGGACCCGCCTAGGCCCTATTCGAACGAGATGTCGCCATCTTCGAAATCTTCCAGATACACGTCCTCGGAAGCCCGTGCCGGCTGGGCTCCGTCTCGGCAGCGCGGCATCCCATTGATCATATCGCTGCGCACATCGAAGCGCGCCGCGCGTATGGCGGGATGGAAGCCGACATTGTGCAGCGCGATCATCACAGTCTGGCCGCGCTCGCGCCAATACGCCTCGATCGTCTCCTTGAGACGAACTGCGCCTTCTCGGCTGCAATAATCCGTAAGCCCAGCGCCGCCAAACCCCGTCAGAGACTCATCAAAATCGTGCAACGCCAAAGTCTTCATCGCTCTTTCCCGGGACAAAACGTGATCTCCATTCACCACGATTATGTCAAAGCCGGACAAGCTCGAATATTGCACTGAAGTTGTGGTCGATGGCCTAGACGTTCGCACACCTCTCAAAAGAAAAACGGCATAAGCCTGTCTATGCCCTTCGCCCTATCCCTAGCGCCACACTCTACAAACGGCGCGCCGCGTGCCTTTAATTCTTGGGCAGGCGCGCATGCATTCGCAAAAACCTCTCGCACTCGTAATTGAAGACGACCAAAGCGCTGGCGAAGCGTTGGCGATGGTGCTTGAGGATTGGGGCGCCGATGTCATGCTCATCACCGGCGCGGATGACGCGCACTCCGATGAGGATGCGCGCCTGAGACAAGCACGTTGGATTATCACCGATTGTCAGGCAGGCGCGGCCAGAGACGGGATCACCCTCGCCGGCCAGCTCGCCGCCGACGCTCCGAGCGCCCGCGTGCTGGTGCTGACCGGTTCGGTCAAGAAATCATCTGAACAAGACGCACGCGCCGCCGGGTTCGAAGTCATGAGCAAACCAGCCCCCGTCGAGGCCATCCTGGCCTGGCTCGAGCACACCTGATTTCTTCCCTAGGTTGCGTGTCCGCCGTCAGCCTGCAAAGGAGCATGCATGGACGAGGACGCTCAGCCTGACGCCCCTCGCGCGCTTCGCGCGGAAGTCTTCCTGGCGTCCGCCATCCTGGCCATGCTTCTGGTCATCGCCGTCATTGCGCTGTTGCTGTGGCGCGAGGACAATCTTCATGCGCAGGAGGAAGCCGTCGTCGCGCGCGTGCGCGCCGCGCGTGTTGAACTCATGGCCATGACGCAAGCGGCTAGCGATGCCGGCTCTATCGCCAGCCGCCATATGGCGACGCAAAGCCAAATCCACCACGACGAATACGAACGCGCCAAACAGGAAGCACGGGCCCGCCGAACCGCCCTCACCGAGATCACCCCCAACGAGGCAGCGGTCACGGCGCATATCGCCAGGCTCAGCACGTTGATGGAAGAGCACTTTGCTTGGCTCGACGCGGAAATGACGCACGGGCGCACGGCGGCAATTCTCGATGGGCAGGAAAGACGCGACGCATTTCGCGAGGAAAGCGCGGCGCTATTTTCATGGCTGAATAACCGCATCGACGTTGCGCGAAACGCTCAGGAACAAGCGCGCGGACACCTGAATTTACTCAGCGGCCTGCTGGCTTTCATTGCCCTAGCCGCGTCCGTATTGGCCATTTTCGCGCTGCAGCGTCAGCGCGAGGAATGGCGCTTGGCGCATTCTGCCGCCGAACAGGCGCGCGCAAGCGCCGCCGCGTCCGAGCTCAGCAAGACCCGTTTTCTCGCGGTGGCCAGCCACGACATGCGCCAGCCATTGCACGCGTTGATGCTCTACATCAATGCGCTTGAGCGGCGCGTGCAATCGGACCAGGCGCGAGACATCCTGAGCAAAATGGACCGCGCCACGCGCGCCATGACAGGCATGTTCTCGTCCTTACTCGACCTCGCACGCATCCAAAGCGGCGTCATCGCTCCGGAAATTGTAAACTTCCCGCTACAAGACGTGCTGGACCGGATTATCGCCGAAACGCCGCAAGGCACCCTGGCCGCGCCCTCCTCCACATCTCTATTGCTGCACTCCGATCCCGACTTACTTGAGCGCGCGCTGCATCATCTTGTGACCAACGCGGTCAAACATGGCGGCGGAAAAGCGCGCATCGAACTTGCGCCCACCGGGGACAGCGTCGAAATCACCGTCGCGGATGACGGCGCCGGCATCGCCCCGGCAGACCAGGAACGCATCTTTGAGGAATTCGCCCGCCTTGAGGGCCAGGGCGAAGGCTTGGGCGTCGGCTTGGCAATTGTGAAAAGCATTGGCGAGCGTCTCAACGCGCCAATCAAACTTCAATCCGCGCCGGGCCAAGGCGCACGCTTCAGCATGCGTATTCCGCTGGCGTCCGCTGACGCAGCGCCCCATGTGGTTTCATCCGCCCACACCCTCGCAGGCGCAACCGCGCTTGTTGTGGATGACGATCAACTGGCGCGAGAAGCCGTCGCCGGCGCGCTCGGCGACCTCTCCGTGACCGTGCGCGCCTGCGCCAATGAGAGCGAAGCCCAGGCCGCGCTTGATGAAGGAGTGAAGCCGGCCTTCATAGTCATGGATCTGCGCATCGAAGGACAATTGCGCGGCGTCGATGTCGCGCGCCGCCTCCGAGACAAACTGACACCGCAACCGGCCGTCATCGTTGTCACCGGGGACACGGAAAACGAGACGCTTGCGATGCTGCGGGCCAGCGGTTTCGCATGGCTGATCAAGCCGGTTGAGCCACGCGTTCTGATCGAAGCCGCAGCCGCGCAATTGCGCGAACGCGCCCCTAGTGAGACTTGAGTTTGGCGATCGCCTCAGCACGCGTGCGAACGCCAAGCGCGCGGTAAATCGCAGCAAGGTGGATTTTCACCGTCCCCTCGGCGATGTCGAGGCTGCGGGCAATTTCCTTGCTGGCCTGTCCTTTGAGCAACTCGTTCAGCACTTCTTTTTGCCGCGCTGTCAGTTTGTCCTGGCTAGCATCATAAGCCAGCAAAGTTGGCTGCGGACCTGGATTGCTGTCGCGGCGGCCCAAGGACGGCGGCGCATAAATGCGGCCCTCAAGGATGGAGCGCAGCGCCGCGGCGATCTCCGCCGAAGACAAGGATTTTGGCACATATCCATGCACGCCCGCACTCAGCGCCGAGATAATCTGCGCGCGTTCTTCCCATGCTGAAACGACCGCCACCTTCGCTTCGGGAAAGCCATCGCGGAGGGCCGCAAGGTCTTCCGCGCCAGTCATGCCCGGCATACGAAGATCAACCAAGATTAAGTCGCACGCGCCCTCATTTGTGAGGATTTCGATCGCTTGGTCCAAGTTCTCGGCTTCGCGCACTTCTTCAGCGTCGAGCTCATCGAGCAATAATTGCTTCAGTCCACTACGGAACAATTCATGGTCGTCGGCGACGAGCGCTCGCATTGCATATCTCGCGTTGCCCCAGAGCAACGGACATGGCCGCGCAAAGCAGCCTCATCCTTCCGAGCAACTTGCCCGCGATTTCAGTTCCGCTCAAGTTGAACTTGGGCGGAATCGAACGAGGCGGATGTAGGCTGCAAAGCCGCCTCTTGAGCAGCCGGCGCCGTCTCACGGTCACGCGCATTACGCAACGTATCTATGCGCGCGCGCTCAATGAGAAAGAGTTCGAGCGCACGCCCCTCCAGATTGCGGCTCGTCGATGCGCGTAAACTCATCGGATTGATGCTCTGACCACGACGCATCACTTCGTAATGAAGATGTGGCCCGGTGGAGCGTCCAGTCGTTCCGACATAGCCGATAATCTGACCTTGCCTCACGCGCGTGCCGGCGCGAATGCCGCGCGCGAAACGCGAGAGGTGCGCATAAGCGGTTTCGTAGCCGTCACCATGGCGCAGCCGGATATAGTTCCCGTAAGTTCCAAATGGACCGGCGCGCACAACCACGCCCTCGCCCGCAGCGAGGATTGGCGTTCCAGTGGGCGCGGCGAAATCGGTTCCGCGGTGCATGCGCGAATAGCCCAAGATAGGGTGACGCCGCATTCCAAAGCCCGAAGAAAGCCGCGCGCCATTGATCGGCGTCTTCATCAGGAAACGCCGCGCGCTCTTGCCTTCGGCATCATACCAATCCGGCCGCGACTCGCCCGGAGCCAAGAATGAGTAGAACGCCCGCGAACCTCTCCGGCTTTCCAGCGAGACGAACAGCAGCTCTCCTGTGCGGACGGTATTATTTTCGTCATCGTAAAAGCGCTCGAACACGAGTTCGAATTGATCGCCCGAGCGCACATCGCGCTGGAAGTCGACATCATATGAAAATGCATCGGCCAGCGCCGCGATCTCGCGATCCGTCGCGCCCAGCCCCAGTGCGCTAGCATAAAGGCTGGTTTCCACCGGCGCGGCGATGCGCGCGATCTCAAACGTCAGCGGCATCTCCACTTCGCGCGCGGCAAAGCCGCCGCTTGTGGTGCGATTGGCGGTAACTGAAACGCCCGGCTCGGAGCGGAATGCTAAGCCGGTTAGACGCGGCCCCTCACCCTCACGTTGAAAAAAAAGATTGATCGATTGACCTGGCCGTAAACGGCGCGGATCGTAAACCTGATTTAAGGAAACCAAAGCGGCATGGGTTTCACTTTGCGAAGCCCCAGCACGTACAAGAAGGCCAGCTAGCGTCTCGCCGCTGCCCACCCGCAGTTCCCTGGCTTCATGCGCAAGGTAAACTTCCGTAAACGCTAAATGCTCGGCGCGACGCGCGGCTTCTTCGCGTTCAGCCGCGAGCACGGCGGATTCCGCACCGCCGAACAATCCCGTGTTCCAGGCCAGCACAAATCCGGCCGCCGCCGCCCCCGCCATAATGGCGACCGCTGACAAACCTTTCCGCGCCTTCATGAGCCGATGAGCGAATTCTGCTCTCAATCTCAAGCTCCACTACCCGCCGCCCCGGAAAAACACACAAAGGACAAGACTTCGCGCCTTTGGTTATCCGACCGGAAACTGAATTAGCGGAATTTACCCTACATCAGAACGTCATTCAGACGACCCAATACAAGAGCAAACACCGCGCCAAGCGAAGGAATATGACACATAGGTCTAACCAGGCCGTTGCGAGTCAAGACCAGGCGGCGCCGCAGCCGCCAGAAGACCCGTCCACGGCCCGCCGGTTGCTGATCGGCTGGACGACAGCGCTTGCCGCGCTGGCGATCAGTTCGGGCGTGCTGGCGGGCGGCCTGTGGCTGGCCCGGCTATCTATTGCCGAAGTGTTGATTGGCGCGGTTTTGGCCGATCGTGGCGTCGTCGCCGACTTCGACGTCGCGGAACTCGACTTTAACCACGCCTCAATCGCCGCGCTGCGCATCGGCGCGGAGAATGCACCCGACGCCTCCGCTGGCGTGCTGGAGGCACGCTGGCGTTGGAACGGCCTTCTCCCCGCGCTCGAGGAAATTCGCGTACAAGACCCTCTCCTGAGATTGCGCTTGGATACGGCCGGCCACGTATCAGCGGGCACGCTGGACCAGATGCGCGGCACACCCAGCGCGCAGCGCATGCGCCTGCCCACCCTACGCCTGACGATTGAAAACGGCCGCGCGGTGATTGAAGCCCCATTCGGCGCGCTCAATGCCGAATTTCATTCCGAAGGCGTGCTCGGCGAGGACTTTCAGGCCGTAGCGCGCATTGATGAGACCTCGCTTGCAAATGGCGCTTATGCGCTGGACGGCGGCGCGGCTGAACTGACGGCCATGTCACGCGAGGGCGCACTCGCCTTCCGTCTCGACGCACGGCTCACCGCGCTCACCTGGAATGACGTCGAAGCAAGCGGCGGCGCACTGCGCATGCTGGCGCGCGCGCCACTGGACCTGTCACGCTATGAGGGCGAAGGCGCCTTGCGTATAGCCTCGCTCACAGCACCGCAGGTTTCCACTCGACAAATTGATCTCGCGTTTGGCGGCGAAGCCATCGCACGCGAGGATGGACTACCGCCGCAGCTTTGGCAGGCGCGCGTCCGGGTGCGAGCGCCAGAGCTTGCACTCTCCTCAAATCGCTTCACGCACATGCGCCTCGATGCGAGCGGCGAAGGACGCGACGGCGACGGAAATGGTGAGTGGACGCTTAGCGCACAGCGCTTCGATGGGCTCGCCATGTCTTCGGCGCGCCCGAGCGCTTCAGGAGCGTTCACGCTGAATCTCAACAATGGTGTAAGCGCAAACGGCGATGCACGTTTGATTTTGGCGCAAACACGCATGGATGGCGAAGCGCAGCAGCGGCTGCGCCAGGTTTTTCCTGATTTGCCGCAAGCGCCCATCGGCCCCACGTTCGCGCAAGCAGAAGCCGCACTCGACCGCGCCGCGGATCGCTTCGACCTGACAATTCCGCTTAGTTTTGAAACCGAGAACAACAATGTTCTGCTTCGCGTCTCCGCACCCATTCAAGCGCGCGCGACCAGCGGCGCCGTGCTGCGCGTCGCACCATTGCGTCAGGACATTCCAGCGCTTGAGCTGCGCTGGCCCTCATTAAATGTGCAGGGTGCGGTTGCGATCAATCTTGCCGGCGGCGGCGCGCCTCATGCCGCCTTGTTGCTCGACCGCTACTCATGGTCGCGTGAGGCCGCATTCGATACTGAAGGCACGCTGTCGCTGACATCGTGGCGCGCACAGGGCGCAAGCATTGAAGCCGACGAATTGCATGTCGGCGCCACCATCACCCCCGAGGGCAATGGAAGCGCGGAGATACGCGGACCCGCGCGCATCACAGGCCCGCTGGGCGACGGCGAAATGCGCGACCTTGTTACCGATCTCAATCTCGGCATTTCCTGGGGCAATGGTTGGCGCATCACCCCCGAAGAAGGCTGTTTACCGGTGCGCATTGGCGGACTGGACGCTGCGGGCTTGTCGTTCACCGACGGGCGCCTCTCTTTATGTCCGCGCAATGGCGCGCTGATCGCCGCCGACACGCGCGGTAATTTAAGCGGCGGTTTTATAATCGAAACCCTTTCGCTTGGCGGCCGCATGGCCGGCCCCGCCGCGCAGCCCGCCCGTTTGAGTTCCCGGCGTATCACCGGCGCTTTTGGTGGAACAACCAGCGCCTCAAGCCTCAGCCTCGCGGCAGCCGCGCCTACGCTGACGGTAGAAATGGCCGAAGACCGCACGCTCAGCCTGGTGATGCAAAGCCTGACCGCAGAGGCGCACATCGCCGACAGCTGGCGTATCGAAGGCGTTTTCGATAGCGGCGGGCTCAGCGATCCAAGCCTGCCTGGCTCGGTCTCCGCAATCGCCGGACAATGGAGCGCAGCGCCTGAGGATGGCGCCGCCGTGATCCGCGTCTCAGCCGCCGAAGCGCTGCTCGTCGCCAACCGCCCCGATAGCGATGCGGAGCGTCCACTTTTCAATCCGATCCGCCTCAACAATGTGGCCGCGATGCTTCGCGATGGCCGCGTCACCGCGGACGGCGAAATCATTCTCGAAGAAACCGCCCAACAGATTGCTCAGTTCACCGCCGAACACCGCATGAATGAGGGCGCGGGCGTTGCACGCATTAGCGCTCCAGGCTTGACCTTCGATGCGAATTTGCAGCCGCACGACATTAGCGAACGCGCCCGCGGCATGGTCGCCAACGTGGCCGGCCCCGCCTCCGCCAGCGCCGATATCACATGGACGCGCGACGACCTACACGCCAGCGGCCGCATTGCACTGCAAGGCGTTTCCTTAGCGACCGCCACGCTTCCGATGATTCAAGGCGTACGCGGCGAAGTCGTCTTCGACGATTTCTTCGCGTTGACGACTCCGCCCGGCCAACAGCTTAATATTGACGCGATCAATCCGGGCATAACCGTGCGCGATGGTCACGTGCGCTTTCAGTTGCTCGCAGATCAGCGCATCGCAATTGAGGAAGCCGAATTCGCTTTTGCCTCGGGCGTTCTGGCGATGTCGCCAACGACGATCGCGCTTGGCGAAGATGAAACCCGCCTTGAACTCACACTGCGCGATGTGGACGCCGCACGCCTCATCGCCGAGCTCGAACTTCCCGACTTGGCCGCGACCGGCGAACTGGAAGGCGCGTTCCCGCTGCGGCTGACACGCCGCAGCGCTTACGTGGAAAATGGCTTATTGCGCGCTGCCGCTGGCGGCGGGCTTATCTCCTATACGGGCCAGGCAGGCGAGAGCGCCACCGGCCCCGCGCGCATCGCCTTCGATGCGCTGCGCAGCTTCCGCTATGACAATCTGAGCCTTAGCTTGAACGGCGATCTCTCAGGCGAATTGGTCAGCGAGATCAATTTCAGCGGAGTCAATGACGGACGCGCCGTCGATCTTGGACCTGTCGCGCCCGGCATCGGCAATGTCTCGGTTCGAGGCGTGCCGTTTGTGTTCAATGTCAGCGTCACGGCGCCATTCCGCCGTCTTGCCGAGACCGCCGCGACCATCGTCGATCCTGGTTCCATTTTAGACCGCACACGTCCCCTCCCCGAGGAACCAGAGACGCCAGAGCAGCTTGACCCGTCCCCCGCCGGTTCGTGATAAGCCTTCAGCCCGCGTTCACACGCGCGCTGCTAAAAGGAGCGCCTGATGCGCAAACAAGCCCTTCTCCTCTCCGGCATCTGCGCCGCTCTTGCGGCGGGCGGCTGCATACCCGTGCAGATCCAAGCGCCGGATGAGCCCATCGAAATCAACCTCAACGTCAACATCCGCCAAGAAGTGATTGTGCGGCTCGAACGCGATGCGGAAGAGCTGCTCGAGCGCAACGACGATTTGTTCTAGGAGCAAGCGATGAGACGCATCCAAGCATCAGCCGTAGCGGCGCTGGTTGTGGGCGTAATGCTCGCCGCCGCGCTCAGCTTCGCCACCCCCGCCTCCGCACAAAACGACTCTGTCGTTTCGGCAGCCCGCTCAAGCGGCGCCGTGGGCGAGCAGGCTGACGGCTATCTCGGCTTCGTGCCCGGCGCGGACATTTCCGCTGACCTGCGCGGCCGGGTCGAGCAGATCAACATTCAGCGCCGTGCGCTTTATACGCGCCGCGCCGCCGAGCGCAGCGTCTCGGTCAATGAGATGGCCGCTGCCGTAGCGTGCGAAGTGTTCGAAAGCCGCATCAGCGCCGGCGAGCGCTATCGCGATCAAGGCGGCCAGTGGCGCCAGCACACGGCGAGCGCCCCCGTCTCCATGCCGAGCTTTTGCCCCTAAGCCGCGTTCAGGCGCGGCGTTCGGTCTCTGGACGCGTGCTCGAGTGAGAGCCACATAAAGCTGATGAAGACGTTTCTGCTCACCGTCACGCTTGGCAGCATTCTCGCGATCACCATGTTCGGCGTGCTGACCGGTTGGGATGGCTCGGCCATGAGCATCCACGGCTGGATCGCCTTGGGCATAGGGACTTTCTTATCCCTGGCCTTGGGCGGCGGCTTGATGGCGCTCGTTTTTCATTCCGCCCGCAAAGGCTATGACGACCGCATCGAGATCGACAGCGATCCCGATTAACCACGCTTATGGTCGCGTTGAGCATAAGCTGATAGGCTGGCGCGATGCCCGCCCGCAAACCCCCGGCCGACACGGCCCCTAGCTTTGCATCCTTTTATACGCACGGCTTCGTGCGCGTAGGCGCCTGCGCGCCCATCACAGCGCCCGCCGATCCAGCTGCGAACGCGCAAGCCATCATTTCATTTTGGCGCGAGGCGGACGCCGCAAAGGCGGCGTTGCTGCTGACGCCCGAGCTTTCAATCAGCGGCTACGCCATCGACGACTTGCTGCTCCAAGACGCGTTATTGGACGCGGTCGAGGCGGCTCTGGAGGAATTACGCACCGAGAGCAAAAAACTGTTCCCGCTTGTGATCGTCGGCGCGCCGCTGCGGCTCAAGGGCGCGATTTACAATTGCGCCGTCATTATCGGCCGCGGCGAATTCCTCGGCGCTGTACCGAAGAGCTATCTGCCCAATTATCGCGAGTTCTACGAGAAACGGCATTTTGCCAGTGCGGCCGATGCTGACGAAGGGATGATCTCCATCGCGGGCCGCGAAATCCCCTTCGGCGCCGATCTCTTATTCGCCGCTGAAGATGTGCGCGATTTCGTTTTCCACGCCGAGATCTGCGAGGATTTCTGGACGCCCGTGCCGCCGTCCAGCCTCGCGGCGCTCGCTGGCGCGACGGTGCTGCTGAATCTCTCGGCTTCCAATGTCCTGGTCGGCAAAGCCGAAGATCGCAAAGTGCTCTGCGATTCCCAATCGCGCCGCACAACAGCAGCCTACGTGTTCGCAGCCGCCGGCATTGGCGAGTCCACAACCGATCTCGCATGGGACGGCCAAATCGTCGCTTACGAGATGGGCGAGAAATTAGCCGAAGGCGAACGCTTCTCGCGCACACCAAAACTTATCCTCGCCGATATTGACGTCTCGCGCATCGCGCAAGAACGCCGGCGCCTATCTAGTTTCCGCGATTGTGCGCGTACGCATGAAGGCGAAGCAGCGGATTTCATCGCCGTCCCGTTTTCGCTCGGTGCGCCGCAAGACGCCCTTCCCCTGCAGCGCCACCTCGACCAATTCCCATTCGTGCCCGACGACCCCGCGCGGCTCGATAGCGATTGCTACGAAGCTTACAATATTCAGGTCGCGGGTCTGGCCAAGCGCATCGAAGCCACTGGCGCCAAGCGCGTCGTGATCGGCGTGTCCGGCGGCATCGATTCCACGCACGCGCTGATCGTCGCCGCCCGCGCCTTCGATTTGCTCGGCCTGCCGCGCAAGAATATTATCGGCGTCACCATGCCCGGTTTCGCCACAAGCGCTGAAACCAAAGCCAACGCTTGGGCGCTGATGCGCGCGCTTAAGATCGATGCGCGTGAAGTTTCAATCGAGCCGCTTGCGCAATTGATGCTCAAAGAGCTGAACCATCCCGCAGCCAAGGGCGAGCCGGTTTACGACGTCGCCTATGAAAATGTACAGGCGGGCATCCGCACCGACTACCTTTTCCGGCTCGCAAACAAGGAGGGCGGTTTCGTCGTCGGCACAGGCGATCTTTCAGAGCTTGCGCTAGGCTGGTGCACGTATGGCGTTGGCGATCACATGTCGCACTACAACGTCAATTGCGGCGCGCCGAAAACGCTGATCCAGCACCTCACGCGTTGGGCCGCGGCACAAGACTTTTTCGCCGACGCGGCCGAAACGCTTCTGAGCGTGCTCGACACTGAAATCAGCCCCGAACTCATTCCCGGCGAAACGGCGCAGAGCACACAGGCCGTCGTCGGCCCTTACGAATTGCAGGATTTCACGCTCTATTGGCTGACTCGCTTCGGTATGGCGCCGAGCAAAATCCTGTTCCTCGCCTGGACAGCATGGGGCGAGAAATACAGCTATGAAGAACTGCGCAGCTGGCTGACCGTTTTCATCAAGCGCTTCTTCGCCAACCAGTACAAGCGCTCGGCCGTGCCGAACGGCCCCAAGATCGTCTCAGGCGGCGCGCTTTCTCCGCGCGGCGATTGGCGCGCGCCCAGCGATGCATCAGCCAAGACGTGGCTGGCGGAGCTTGAGCGCAACGCGCCGGAAAAATTGGACTAGCTTTTCGCCGGTGAGAGATCAGATGCGTTGGCGATCAGCTCGGCGCGTCCTGCGCAATAGCCGCCATCGACGGGGAGCGTCACGCCTGTGACATAAGCGGACTCATCGCTCGCCAAGAAGAGCGCCGCATTCGCGATGTCGCTGGCGCGTCCCCAACGTTTCATCGGCACCACGGGCACTTGGGCGCCGGGCGGCGGCTCCGGCATCGTCTTCGACGCGGGCACCAATCCCGTCCACGTATAGCCGGGGCAGATCGCATTCACGCGAATGTTCTGCTCCGCATAATCAAGCGCGGCGCATTTCGTCATCTGCAGCACGCCCGCTTTCGCCGCCGCATAGACGCTATGCCCCATCCATCCGACAACGCCCGCTGCGGAAGCCGTATTGATGATCGATCCGCCGCCTGATTTCAGCATGAGCGGAATGCCGTATTTCATGCCGAGAAACACACCTTTGAGATTCACGGCGTGGACAGTGTCGTAGAGGTCTTCGGTCTGTTCGTGCAGCGCCTTAAGGCCGCCGCCAAAGCCCGCATTGTTGCAGAGCACGTCGAGCCGGCCGAAACTCTTTTCCGCCGCCGCGATCATGCTTTGCACGTCTTCGGTTTTGGAAACGTCAGCATGCACGCCGACCGCTTTGTCGCCCAGCGCCGCTGCGACCTCATTCTGCTGGCCGCTTATATCGGCGCAAACCACTTTGGCGCCCTCAGCGACGAACACTTCCGCCATCGCCCTTCCCATACCGGATCCAGCGCCTGTGATGACCGCGACCTTGCCCTGCAATCTCATGGCGCCAACCTCCCTGCTGGGCGCGGCTTCTATGCGCTGAGCCGCGCGATCAGCTTACGCATGAATTCCACGCCTTCTTCAATCTGCGCAATCTCGATCCATTCGTCCGGTTGATGCGCCTGTTCGATCGAGCCTGGACCGCACAAAACTGCGGGCAAACCCGCGCTTTGGAACTGCCCGGCTTCGGCGGCATAGGAAACGGCGCGGGTTTCATTGTCGCCGGTGATCGCGCGCGCCAGCATTTCCGCGGCGCTATCGCCATCAAGCGCAAGTTCCGGCGTAGCCGAGCGGCGCGTCACCTTGACCCCGCCCTCCGGCGCGCGCGCCTTGATCTCTGCATTGAGGCGATCAGCGGCTTCAAGAAAACGCGCTTCTATCGCGTCGGCCTGCGCTGAACTCGCGGCGCGCAAATCCCACATGAACTCACAACGGCGCGCGAGGATATTGAGCGCCGTGCCGCCCTCTATCTTGCCAATCGTCATCGTCGGCCAAGGCGGATTGAAGCGCGGATCGGGTTCAGCGCGCACCTCCTCACCCATCTGCGCGATCAACGACATTAGCTTGAGCGCTTCCATCACCGCCGATACGCCGGCATCCGGCAAACTGGAATGTCCTTCGCGGCCCGTGATCTCGACAATGAAACCGCGAATACCCTTATGCGCGGAAACCACGCGCATGCTGGTGGGCTCGCCGACGATCACCGCCGCCGGTTTGGCGTCGAGCTTTGCGATTTCCTCGATCATGAACGGCGCGCCGAGACAGCCAATTTCCTCGTCGTAGGAAAACGCAAGAATAATTGGCCGCTTCAGCGGCGCTGTCTGCATCGCATCGACATGCGCGAGGGAAAGCGCGAGAAAGCTTTTCATGTCGGACGCGCCGCGCCCATAGAGCTTGCCGTCCCGTTCGGTCAGCACCCACGGATCGCTAGACCATTCCTGGCCGTCCACCGGCACAACATCCGTGTGCCCCGACAGCACCACCCCGCCCGGCACGGGCGGGCCGATCACGGCAAATAAATTGGCCTTGCTGTGGTCGGGGTTCGGCACGCGCCGCGTGGTCACACCGCGCGCGCTTAAGAACGCCTCCACCCATTCGATCAGATGCAGGTTCGAATTGCGCGACGTCGTATCGAACGCGACGAGACGCGAGAGAATATCGATCGTCGGGCCGATATCGCTCACGGCTGCGGCAACTCTCCGACGATCTCGCCATTCGGTTCTTGGAATGCGAGCAAACGAATACGGAATTGCAGCGCCGCGTTCGGCGGAATGCGCGGCGGACGTCCTTCGGCGCCATAGCCAAGCTCGCCCGGGAATGTCGCCAACACTTCATCGCCCGGACGCATGTGCGTGATCGCTTCCGAAAAGCCCGGCACCACGGCGTTCAACGGAAACTCAGCCGGCTGGCCACGCGCGAAGGAGGAATCGAACACCGTCCCCGTATCGGCAAGCTTGCCTTCATAATGCACCAGCACCGCCGCATTGAGCGTCGGCTGCGCCAAGCTCTGATCTTCTCCGCGCCGGCGGAATTGCAGGATCAAGCCGGACGGCAGCGTCTGCGGCTCTTCCAGCGTCACGCCCTCATTTTCCGCCGCGACATCCTCCGCCTCGGCGCGTTCTATCTCCCGCATCACGTCGCCGCCATTGCCGCAAGCCGACACAACAAGCACGGCTGCAATCATCAGTTTTCGGATCATTATTGTGGAGCTTCCTAGACTTATCGCCGGCAAGACGGACAAGCGGCCATGCGCGCTTGTTTCAGAGCCGAACCGGAAGATCAAGCCATGCGTCCACGGCTTTCACTCGCACGCGGCGCACGTTAGGCTTAGCCCGGCAAGGAAGCAGCGGGGACCAGATATGCGGCTATTGGCGGGGGCAACAACAATCGCGGCTTGTCTGTTCGCTGCGCATCTTGCAACCGCCTCGGGGCTTGTAAGCGCGTCCGATATCAGCGTCCGCGCGCCGGCCGTGGAAAAACAATCAGTGCCACGCAAGCCCGGCGGCGCCGGAGCGCCCCAACGCGGCAACGATACGTGCCGCTGGGCGCGAGACAATGAGTGCGACGATCCCGATATCGGCACCGGCGCATGCACGATGGGCACTGATTATTCTGATTGCCGGCACTTGCGCGAAGGCGAAAACGATAGCTGCCGCTTTGCCCGCGACGGCGAATGTGACGAGCCCAATTTCGGTACGGGGGCCTGCACCCAAGGCACCGACCGCACCGATTGCGGCGAGATTTCCTGGATGCGCAATCAGAATGACAGCTGCGCTACAGCCTTCAACAATGTGTGCGAAGACGGCCCTGGCGGACGCTGCGCGCCGCGCACCGACCGCTCCGATTGCCGCGGGCGCACGCGGCCAACGAGTATCAATGATCACTTCTTCGGACGCGACGACCGCATACTCGTCAACACCAATGAAACGCCCTGGCGCTTCGTCGGCAGGCTCCACATGGATGGCGGCGCCACCTGCACCGCGACTTTGATCGCGCCGAACGTTGTCGTCACTGCCGCGCATTGCCTGCATCCAAGCGGAAGCCTCAATGCGGCGGGAAGTTTTGAAGCGTCCGGCGGGCAAAACGCGCGCATTACCGCCTATCTCATCGATCAACAATTCAATTATCAGCGCTTCGCCGGAAGCGACGACATCGACGGCCTCGACTGGGCGCTGCTGCGCCTGGACCAGCCGCTTGGCGACACGCTCGGCTATGCCGGCGTGCACAACCTCACCGGCCAAGGCGGACGCACGGCGCTCGCAACCGATCTCATGCAGGCAGGCTATTCCTGGGATACGGGCGACCACCTCTCCGGCAATCTGCGCTGCCGCATGGCGACGGTCTATCCGGACAATACATTCGCGCACGAATGCGACACCACGCGTGGCGATTCCGGCTCCTCGTTCCTCGTACGCAGCGGCCAAGGGTTCAACGTGATCGGCGTGGATTCCAGCTTCCGCTCCAACCCGAACGGCCCCTTCCTCTATATCGCCGTGAGCGCGGCGGGCTTCGCGGCGCGCGTGCCGGACTTCGTCGCAGGGCGCACCGGCACACGCGTCGGCGGGCTAGGCGTTGGCGGCAAACCGGGCGTGGGCGCGGGCAACCCGACGCCGGTGCGGCCAAGGCGCTAACTGGAAACGCACACGCGCTCAGCTTCTGCGGCGCGGAGCATTACGCGATACCAAGCCCAAGCCGCAGCGCGCGAAGCTTCGCCGCGTTGAATTCATCCGCCACGTTGCTTGGGAACGGCAACACATCGAAGCCGTGAAACGCGCCGGGTACGACGATCAACTCGGCGGTAACGCCAGCATTGTTCAGCCGCCGCGCGTATTCGATGTCTTCGATGCAAAACAAGTCGAGCGTGCCGACACCGATAAAGGCTGGTGGCAATCCGGCGAGATTTTCCACACGCGCCGGCACTGCGCCCTCCGGCGCGGAGCGACGTCCCGGCGGCACACCGAGAAAACTCTCCCACCCGAACCGATTACTTGCCGCTGTCCAGACCAAATTGCCGATGTGAGGCGGCTGCTGACGCGTCGAACCGGTCCGGTCATCAAGCATCGGATAGACGAGGCACTGGAATGCGACAGGAACTTCGCCCCGGTCTCGCGCGGCGATGGCGAGCAAAGCTGCGTGCCCCCCGCCCGCGCTTTCGCCCATCACCGCGATGCGATTGGCATCAACGCCGAGAGATCCGGCGTTTTGATGCAGCCATTTCAAACCCGCGTAATTGTCCTCGATCGATCCTCGATATGTGGTTTCGGGTGCCAACCGGTATTCCACGCTCACGGCTGCGCAATCGAGCGTCTTGCAGACATTCTGAATTCCCGCAAGCGACGCCGCTGCCGATCCTGCAATGAAACCGCCGCCGTGCGTGTAGAGGATCGCGGGGCGCGCGCCTTCGGACTTGGCGTTGATGACGTAGATCACCACATCTGGGTGGCCAGGCGCTCCGGGTATCTCGCGGCGTTCATAGGGCACATCCGCCAAAGGCGCCCCAGCCATAGCGGTAGCGCCGCTCCGGGTTTGCTCCAATGTTGCGAGCCCTGGCTGCGGCATGTTGCGGGTGTAGGGGAGAAGCTGCACCGCGAGTTCACGAAGCTCCGGATGGACACCCGCCAGCGCTGGATCGGCAGGCTGGGCTAGCGCGCGCCCCGCCCCCATCACCGAAAAACCAGCGCCAGCCAAAGCTGTCGCCAGGAAGCGGCGGCGTCCCATTGCCATGCGATCTCTCCTGTTCCCCTCATGGATGTATGCGCCGACTGGCATGCCCCCACAACCTCGCCGGCCCATTGGCGAAATCCTTGCTTCGCCTGACGGGCGAACAGAGCGAGGACCATTCGTGCGTATCGAAACGATACACCCCAAAGAGCTCAGCAGCTCTGATTGTGAACGCTGGCAGGCGCATCAGGATGCTGACGCCGCCCTGGCCAGCCCCTATCTGAGCCCGGAATGGGCGCGCCTGATCGGCGCGGTCCGACCGGATGCGCGGGTCTGCATTATCGGCGATGGCGACGGCTATTTCGGCGCACAACGCCTCTCACGCTTCGCCGCCATGGGCCTTGGCGCGCCAATCTCGGATTATCAGGGCGTCGTCGGCGCGCCGGATATTCACGTGAGCGCAGCCGCCTTGTGCCGCGCGCTTAAAGTGGGCCGCATCGACCTCACCCATGTGCCCGCAGGACAATCCATTCTCGCTGGCGCCGCCACACATTCTGAAGGGTCGTGGATCGCACAAACGCATGGCGGCCGCGATCTCTATGAAGCGGCGCTCAAGCTGCAGCGCAGTGAGTTCGTGCGCCAAACCAACAAAAAACTACGCAAACTCGAGCGCGATTACGGCCAAGTGAGCTTCTCGATCTCGCGCGACCGCGCCGATTACGAAACGCTGCTGGCGTGGAAACGCGCGCAATTGCAGCAAACAGGACAGCCCGCCATCTGGGATACCCCCTGGGTGCGCGACAGCATCGACGGCTGCTTTGACTCGCAATCGCCGCGCTTCGGCGGCCTGTTGTTTACCATGCGCATCGGCGGCCGCCTCGCCGCCGCCAATTTCTGCCTGCGCGGCAAAAGCGGCCTCAGCATGTGGATCATCGGCCACGACGACGCTTTCGAAACGGCGTCGCCCGGCGTGCAATTGGCGCGCTGGGTGATCGGCTGGGCCGGAGACAACGGCCTCGCGGAAGTGGATTTCGGGCCGGGCGAGTATCGCTATAAGCGCCAGCTCTCCACCACACAGCGGATGCTGGAGTGGGGTGCGGCGTCCGGTCTCTCCTGGTCCGGGACAGTCCGGCAGACCCAATACGCGCTACGCTCACGAATTGAGCGCCTGCCGGCCCCAAAATTGGCCGCCCTCCCAGGCAAGGCCATGCGTAAGCTCGACCTCATGCGTGCGCTCGCCGCCTAGGGGTGCATTGAAACGGAACGGGCCGCCCTTTAGGCTCCGCCCCCTATGCCAGACGCACACTCCCCCGCCGCGGGCGCCGCGGTCACGTATGACGCGATCCGCGCCGCCGCCGAGCGCCTGAAAGGCCGCATCGAGCGCACTGCCATGCGCCGCTCCCGCGCGCTGTCAGAAATTACCGGCGCGGACGTCTGGGTTAAGCACGAGAACGACCAATATACGGCGGCGTTCAAGGAGCGCGGCGCGCTCAACAAATTGCTCCAACTCACAGATGCCGAGAAGAAGCGCGGCGTGATCGCCTCGTCCGCCGGCAATCACGCCCAGGGCCTCGCCTTTCACGGCCACCAGCTCGGCATCCCAACCACCATCGTGATGCCGCGCGGCACGCCGCACGTGAAGGTCGCAAACGCGCGCGCACGCGGCGCCACCGTCGTGCTCGAAGGCGACAGTTACGACGACGCCTATGGCGCGGCGATGCAGATGTGCCGTCAGCGCGACCTCGTCTTCGTACACCCGTTCGACGATGTGGACGTCATCATCGGCCAAGGCACCATCGCGCTTGAAATGCTGGAGGACGCGCCGGACCTCGATTGCCTGATCGTCCCGATTGGCGGCGGCGGCCTCATCGCCGGCATGGCGACCGCCGCCAAGGCGATCAAGCCCGATATCCGCATCATCGGCGTCGAAGCGGCGCTCTATCCTTTCTTTGCCGCCAAGATGCAGGGCAAGGCGCCGCGCAACAGCGATGGCGGCCAGACCATCGCCGAAGGCATTGCCGTCAAGAAGGTCGGCGAGACCGCCTTCTCTGTCGCCAAGCCAATGATCGAAGACATCGTCCTTACCGACGAAACCGCGCTTGAGCGCGCCATCGCGCTTTACGTCACCGCTGAACGCACGGTGGTCGAGGGCGCGGGCGCAGCTTCGCTCGCGGCTCTGCTCACAGCGCCGCAAAAGTTCAGCGGCAAGAAATGCGGCATCGTGCTTTCGGGCGGCAATATCGACACGCGTCTGCTCGCCGCCGTGCTGGAACGCGCGCTGGTGCGTGAAGGACGCATCTCCGTTCTGCGCTTTCTTGGCGACGACCGGCCCGGCATGTTGGCCGACGTTGCGAAAATCATCGGCGATCTCGGCGCAAATATTCTTCAGGTCGAGCACCACCGCATCACGCTCAGCGCGCCTGCGAAAGGCGTTGAGTTCGATGTGGAAATCGAAACACGCGATTTGCAGCAGACCGAGGAGATCATGGCGACGCTGCAGGGCGCTGGATACGCGGTGCGGCGACTCTGACTGAACTCAATGCGGAACGCATACGGAAACGCTGCGTTCGCAAGCACGGAGGCAGTCCATGATCGAAGCAGGTTCCACTTGGTTTCTTTTGGCCGACGGCCGGCGCGCACGCGTTCTGGTCGAGCCGTGCCGGGGCGCGCAATTAAGCGAAGACTGGTCTATGGAAATCGGCCCGGATGAACTTTACGACGTGCAGGATCGTCCGCCGCGCGCTTTCGAAAGTGCAAGCCCGGCGCGTCACGCCATGGATAAGGGCAGAAATCTGCACGAAGCTGAGGAAGAAAAATTCATCAAGCGCGTCGCCGAACGACTGACGCAAGCGGAAAAGCAAAAACAGTTCGACCATCTCGCCATCGCCGCGCCGCCGCGCGCGCTTGGCCTGCTGCGCCATGCTTTGCCCAACGCGGTGCAATCGCGCGTGCGCGCTGAAACCGCGAAGGATTTGCTCGACGAGAACGCTGACGATCTGCGCGAGCGCCTGCGCGATATGCTGCGCTAATCGAAACCGCTGACGTCAACGTCGCACTTCCTCGATCGTGTCGATCAAAACGACGTTGTCGCCAAAGCACCAGTTTGGAACGACCGTGCCTTCCAACACTTTGCGCGGAATGAGCGAGCGATCCTCATCGGGCAATGTCGAATAGAGATATAGTGCGCCGGTCAATATCACTTGCCGTCCGTCAATGGCCCTCAATTCCTCATTCTGCCCTAAGCTTTGGTGGGGAAAGACCGCACTGATGCAGTCTGGATAGCGCGAGCCAGTCCGCATAGCTTGGCGGCTCGAATAGAGAGTCATCTCCCCATGATAGCTCGCCCAGCCAATGAGGCGAACATCGCCACTTCCTTCGACTTGGGAGCGGAAACTCACTGCATCACCCGCAGATGCGCATCCGCCAAGCAACATAACGGCGAGAATAATGCCCCTCCTCACCTAGCCTCCTAAGCCGCCGCCACGGTTTCCACCGGGTCGTGCTCGGCCACAAAATGGCCCGGCGCGACCTCCAGCCATTGCGGCCTGTATTGTTCGGCGTCGGGATTGTCCTTGTCGGGCGTTATGCGCGATTTCAAAAAGCGCAGGCCCGCACGCGTATCGAGCGGGCTCGGCAGATCGCCTGTCAGCCGCACATGCTGGCGCGCACGCGCAGCCTCGGGGTCGGGCGTCGGCGCCGCCGCCAACAGCGCTTTCGTATAAGGATGTTGCGGATTGCGCAGGATGATCTCGGCGGGCCCGTATTCAACCGCGCGGCCCAGATAAAGCACCATCACATTGTGGCTAATCTCACGCACCACGGCGAGATCGTGACTGATGAAGATCATCGCCGTTTTAAATTCTTTTTGCAGGCCAATCAGCAGTTCGACAATTTGCGCCTGAATTGAAACGTCGAGCGCCGACACCGCCTCATCGCACACAACGAGCTTTGGCTTTAAAATCATGGCGCGCGCCACGCCAACGCGCTGGTTCTGCCCGCCGGAGAGTTCGTGCGGGTAGCGATTGATCAGCCCAGGATCGAGCCCCACCTGCGCCATCACTTCGCGCACACGCGTCTCGCGGCCCGCGCGATCCAGCTCTGGGGCGAACGACAGAAGCGGCTCGGCGATCGAGGCGCCCAGCGTCATACGCGGATCGAGGCTTGCGAGCGGATCCTGGAACACGATCTGCAAATCCTCGCGCGCGCGCCGGATCGCGTTGCGCTCCTTCGAAGACAGATTGCGCCCAAGGAATGTTACCGCACCGGAGGTGCGCGGCAGCAATTGCACCACCGCACGCGCGAGCGTGGACTTGCCGCAACCGGACTCGCCAACAACGCCCAGCGTTTCACCTTCATGCAACTTGAAACTCACTCCATCGACGGCGCGCAGCATCTTGGTTTTGCCAAACAGGCCGCCATCCATCTTGATCGGGAAATGCACGCGCACATCATCCACCTCGAGAATCGGCGCGGCATCTTCAGGCGTTTGAAGCGTGTGCGCTCGTTCGCCATCGATGCGCGGCACGGCATGCAGCAGCATGCGCGTATAATCCGCCTTCGGCGCGCTGTAGATTTCGTCCACAATTCCGGTTTCGACGATCTCGCCCGCGCGCATCACGGCAACACGCTGCGCCATGCGCGCGATCACCCCCATATCATGCGTGATGAGCGCGACAGCCGTGCCCAGATCCTTACGCAAATCCTCCATCAGATCGAGCACCTGCGCCTGCACCGTGGCGTCGAGCGCCGTAGTCGGCTCATCCGCGATCAGCAGCGCCGGCTCGCACATCATCGCCATGGCGAGCATGACGCGCTGGCGCATGCCGCCGGAAAGCTCATGCGGATATTGGCCGAGCCGCCGCGCGGCCTCGGGAATACGCACGCGCTCCAGCCATTCGATCGCCGTCGCGCGCGCCGCAGCGCCGCTGATCTTGCGATGATGCATCAGCACTTCAGCAAGCTGCGTTTCGATCTTGAGATGCGGCGTTAGCGCTGTCAGCGGGTCTTGGAACACAAACGAGATGTGACGCCCACGCAGCGCATCGAGCTCTTTGCGCGAGGCGCCAAGCATTTCCTGGCCTTTGAATTTCACCGAACCAGAAACGCGCGCATTCGCCGATGTCAGCCCGAACGCGGAAAGAAACGTCTGGCTCTTGCCTGAACCGCTCTCGCCGACAATGCCAAGACACTCCCCCTGGCCAATTGTGAGCGACAGTCCCTTCACCGCCTCGACAACGCCGTCGGGCGTATCGAACGTGACGGCAAGATTGGAAATCTCAAGAACGGGCGCGGCGTCGGTCATGCATAGCCAGACTAGCGGGGCCGCCAGCCAAGTCCACCCGCGACCGCTTGCGAAACAATCTCGGCGGAACCGGTCTTCAATCGACCTTTGCCAGGAAGTCCAGCACGGCGTCCCAGGCTTGCGGCTCATCCAACAGCGGTGCGTGACCGATCTTGTCGACGGTCACCGTATCCAAATCTTCCTTCAGCGCCTGCATCTCCGCCACAATCTGCGCGCTGAGCAAATCTGAAATCTCGCCGCGCACCACCAGCACAGGCTTTGGCGCCAGGCTGAGAAAAAACGGCGTCAAATCCGCCGGCGGATCGTCGTGAACATCGGCAAAGGCGAGCGCGATATGGGGATCGTAATCTGCCTCAATGCGCCCGTCTTCCAACTCTCGAAAACCACGCCGCGCAAACGTCATCCAGAAATCAGCGTCGTCTGCGCGTTCCGGAAACGCGGCCAAGTTGATCTGGCGCACTGCTTCAGCCGCTTCGGTCCAGTCCGGTTGCGGCTGTGTGCGACCGACATAGGCGCCAATCCGCTCCAGCCCCTCGGGAGCAAGCGAGATGCCAATATCGTTCAGAACGCAGGCCGCGACACGATCCGCCGAAAGCGTGGCCAGCACCATGCTGATAATGCCGCCCATGGATGTGCCGATGAATACCGCCTTGGGAATCTCCAAAGCGTCCATCCACGCAATGACATCCTGCGCATATACCGCCGCCACATAATGCGCGGGATCGGGATCGTTCGCGCTGTTGCCACGTCCGCGCATGTCGAGCGCGATCACGCGCCGTCCCAGTGCGGCGATACGCGGTGCGATCACTTCGAAGTCGCGTGAATTGCGCGTGAGACCATGCAGACAAAACACGGGCAAACCGGTTACGGGCTGCAATGGCGCATAGTCCCGCGCGTAAAGCGAGAGGCCATCCGCGGACGCAATGATCCGCTCCTGATACCCGCCAACCGGCCCACCAAAATCCATTACTTTCCTCCTTTGACCACGCCTATTGCGCGGCCACGGCATTCACATCCGCATAGACGACCGCGCGCATGCCGCGTAACCGCGCAAGCCATGCGTCGGCATAATCGGCTTGCTCCGCGCCCGCGACAGGCGCGCACGAACGCAGCACGACTTCCGCCGCGCCGCTCGTAAAGCGGTCGAAGCAAAGCCCGGCGAAATCGCTCTGGCGAACAAGCTGCGCTTCGATGATCTCTTGCGCGGGCGCTGTGCGTCCGCGCTCGGCTTGCGCCTGCGCACGCGCGATCGGCCCGCCGCCCTGGAAGCGTACCAAAAACTGCACTGGCGCAGCTGCCGGCGTTTGCGCGGCTTCCTGTGCAAACGCTTCGGGCGCCGGCGCGCGATAGGCAAGCACCAGACACGCCGCGATCAGCGCGGCGCTCACGGCAATACCCCAGATGCGCAAGGCGTTTACGTCCATAATCCCAGCTTGGCTCCGGCCCGCGTCCGCTTCAAGGTAAAACCCTATTGCAGCGCGCGCGCCAGATCGAGCGCGCCGCGCCCGCTGGGACGGTCACATTGTTCCGCCCCACCCGACACCGGAATCGCATTGCGCGAGCGCGCGCAGGTAATGCGCGCAAACTCAGCCGGATGCGGCGCCAGCGCACGCGTCATCAGCGCATCGCGGAGCGGCGCGCCGCGCAACCCCGTCTGCGCCGCAAGCAACGCCAAAGCCGCCGAGACATGAGGCGCCGCCATCGAGGTGCCCTGCTGGAACGAATAATAGCAGCGCTCGGCCGAGGCCCGGTTGACGGGATCGTAGCAGCCTGTTTGCGTCGCGCGCGTGGACAGAACGCCATCCGGACGCCCGTCATGATCGTTGTCCGCGAACAGGTCGCCGCCTGGCGCGATCAAATCCACTTGCGGGCCAAAGTTCGAATAAAACGCCAATTCGCCGCGCGCGTCTCCTGAACCGACAACCAACACATTGTTGCAATTGGCCGGCGCGTAACGCTCGGTCAGATCGGCTTTGTTGCCAGCCGCGACCACGACAATCACATCGCGCGCCGCCGCCGCATCGATCGCCGCTTGCAGCGAGGCTGGGCACGGCGCCTGAATCGTCAAACTCATATTGATGATATCGGCCGGGGTTTGATTGACGATCTGTTCGCCATTGTCGCCAATTGCCGGCGCCAGCCCAGCGGCCCAGCGTATGCCTGAAACGATGTCGGCGAGTTCACCGCCACAACGGCCGAGCACGCGCACCGGCACGATCGTCACGTTCCATGCGCCGCCCGCGACGCCGACGCGGTCGTTCGTCGTCGCCGCCCCCACGGTGCCGGCCACATGCGTGCCGTGATAGGAATTCTCCAGCGCCGATCCGCATAAATCCCCTGCATCGTTGGCGTCAGCATCGACGCCGTCACCATCGCCCGCGCGCAGCGGATTGGAGATGAAGTCGGCGCCGGAGACGACATTTTCACGGCTGATCTCGGGGTGCGAGAGATCGAGGCCAGTATCGAGAATGGCGACGCGCACATCGCGCGCACCGACCAAATCGGAATCCCAAAATGCTGTGAAGCCTGCTCCGCCGGGCGATTGTCCCTCGCCTGTTCCGCGCGCGCGATAGTGCCATTGCAGCGCCAACAAGGGATCGTTCGGCATTCCCCCGAGCCGTACGGGCGCGGGAGCAGGCGTGTTTGGCGCAGGCGCGGGTTGCTGCTGCGGCGTTGATTGCGGACGCTGGCGCGGCGGCAGCGAAAATCCGCTCGCAGCCACATAATTCGGCTCCACGAACTCAAAATCGTTCGCCGCGCGCAATCTTTGAATTGTACAGCGCATCGCCAGCGCCAAATCGTTCTCCAACTGGCCCTGTGTCACGAAGCGCGGACAGCGATCGGTTTCGTTCCATTCCATCGTCACAGGCGCGCCACCGGCGGCTTCCACCGCGCCTTGCTGCGCCATGCTCAACGCGGTCGGGCTCGCGCCGGGGCGCAGATCAATCTCAATGAGCCCGCCAGGGCGCTCATTTACGGCGCCCTGAACGCCCAGGCGGCCGAGTTGGTCGCGCACCGCCAAACGCGCCATGTCCGCCGCCTCGGTTTCAGCGCGCAAACGCAAGGGCCCCGCGATCTCTTCCGGCAGCCGCTCAAGCGCCTCCTCGCCTTCCGATCGCAGCGAGCGCACGAAATTGCTCGCCATACCCATGGCCGAGGCCGCCTCATCGAGCGCAGCGCCCACGCGCGCACCCACGAGAATTTGCCCAGGCGCAACCAGAAGCGGCTCGGGCGCCAAGAGCGCGGCGACGTCGTCTTGCGCTTGCACCGCGCCGGACAAGGCGCGCGCCTGCAACGGCACCTCATCGAGCTGAGCGGGGCCTATTTCTTCTTCGGCCTGCGTGCTCACGCGACTGGTCTCATTGCACGCGGCGAGCGCCAAGAGCGGCGCCAATACAAGCGCGGCCAAACTCCAGCGGTTTCGCGCCATGCTTGGCTCCTATTGGGTTTTCGCGGAAACTGGATTTCTCTTAACCTGCCAACCGACGATGACAAAGCAATGTCGCGGACGGCTACGGAGTTTGGCCCTCGGGCCGGTATTATGGTCATTTTCCCCCTAGCGGCGAACTTAATGGCGGCACGCAGCGCCGACACGCCCCGCGTGCGCACCGAAGACGAAGCCACGTCGCTCGCGGGCGGACCCGTCTTCATGGCGGTAGAAGAATTGCCACAGGCCTTCGAGACGCCCGAGGCCGCCGAAGCTGCTGTGCCTGAGCTTTACGGTTCGGGCCTCTATGAATTGCAATGGCGCGAAGGCGCCTGGCGCGTGACCATGCGCTATTGGCGACCGGCGCCGCCGGCGCCCGTTGCACGCACCGGCGCCGCTGCTGTGAAAAAGCCGCTCGGCCACGCGCGCACGCCCGATGAAGCGCGCGCCTTGTTGGAAGCGCCCGCTGAACTGGCGCAGGACGTATTGCCGAAGCTGTACAAGGATCACAAATCGCTTTTGCGGCGCTGGGGACGCTTGGTGGAACAGGGCCTAGCCGAGATTGTCGAACGTGAAGGCAAGTTCGCCGTCTCCGTCACGTTCTGGCGCCCGATGCATGCCCCCGGCGTAGCGGCGCCGCTTTCGCCGATGGAGCGCTCGGAACTCGCCGAACGCATAGCCGCGCCGTTGAAGGGCGCCGAACCGCAAGCCGATCTCGATATCGGTCTATTTGAGGATCAGGCGCCGGAAAACCCCAACGTTCTGCTGGTGACCGAAGAAGGCGACGGGCGATTTCGCGGCAGTGAGTGAAGCCCAGCGGTGACTCCCGTCACAGCCCTTCGGCGCGCGCGCTCTAGGATAGCGCCATCAACGCTGGGGAGACCGCCATGACCGAATTCATCTCTATCTTCGCCGCATTCACAATGTTGGCGCCGGCAGCCTTCGCACTCGTGAACCAGGCAGCCCTGCTCAATATTTGAAAATCATCCCGTTGCGCGAATGCGCACGCGTGAACGCGCGCGTTGGCCATCGGCATCGATCACGGTGACATCATAGAAGCCCGGCGCAATCGGGCGCCAGATCGCCCGTCCGCTGCTGTTCTCGCGTTCAACGCGCTCGCCA
Source organism: Alphaproteobacteria bacterium (assembly GCA_030430715.1). Classification (GTDB taxonomy): domain Bacteria; phylum Pseudomonadota; class Alphaproteobacteria; order Caulobacterales; family Aquidulcibacteraceae; genus Vitreimonas. The sequence continues at coordinate 12,417 of JAUIJZ010000009.1, read as the reverse complement.
TCAGCATACCAAGTGAGATTGCCGCGCCCGCCGCGCGCCGACAGAGAAAGCCCGCGCGCCTCCGGCCCATACTCAAGCACGAGCACTTCCGCACCGGAGGGCGGAAACAGAATTGACAGCGCTTCCTGATCCGAGGTCTCGAGCCGCGCCAAAGCCGGCGCCAATGGTTCATTGCGTTCGCGCTCGTACTGACGTTCTGGCGGCACACCCAGCAGATCGAACGCTTCGAACAAGATCGGCAGTGCTTCGCTACGCCCCGTCGCGCCAGGGCGCGGCGCGCCATCGGGGCGCCCCACCCACACTCCGATTGCGTAGCCGTTCCACACGCCCACGGACCACGCATCGCGAAAGCCGTAAGAAGTGCCGGTCTTGAACGCGATCATCGGCGCGTTTTGCGAAAGCTGTGGCGGCGCCCGCCCGGCCGGGTGCGGCGATCGCGCGAGAATGTCCAACACACGCTCTGCGGTTTCCTCGCGTACGAAGCGGCGCGAGAAGGCAAAACCGCCTTCCGCCTCATTCACGAGCGGACGCGCCTGTCCGCCATCGCCGAGCGCAGCGTAGAGCTGCACCAAATCTTCCAGCGTGATGCCGACACCGCCCAAGGCCAGCGCCAGCCCCGGCTCCGAAACCGCGCGATTTGGCAAGCGCACATCAGCGCCCGCGCGCGTCAGCGCAGCCTGAAAACGCCCCGCGCCAATCCGGTCCAGCGTCGCCACCGCCGGAAGGTTCAGAGAATGCTGCAACGCTTCTTCCAGCGTCACATCACCATGAAAGCGGCGGTCGAAATTTTCCGGCAGATAGCCGCCAAATCGGCGCGGCGCATCACGCACCAGCGTCTCCGGCGCGGCAATGCCTTCATCAAACGCGATGGCATAGAGGAAAGGCTTGAGCGCCGAACCCGGCGAACGGATCGCGCGCGTCATATCGATATAGCCGCCCGCGCGTTCGCGCCCCGCGCCACCGATGCGCGCGCGCACTTCACGGCCATCGAGCTCCACGGCGATGATCGCCACCTGCGCTTCGCGCTCCAATCCCGCGGCGCTGCGGCGCGCCAGCGCCTCTAGGTCTCGCTGCAGATTTGCATCCAGCGAAGACGCCACCACACCCTCGCCGCGATGCGCCGCGGCCAGCCGCTCGGCCGCGTGCGGGGCAGAATATGGAAACGGCGCGCGTGCGGGCACGGCGCTCTGACGCCCCTCCGCCGCGCGGCGCGCATTGATCAGCCCCGCGCGCACGAACATGTCCAACACACGGTCGCGCGCAGCGCGCGCTGCCTGCGGGCGCCGGTCCGGCCGGCGCGCTTCCGGCGCTTGCGGCAGCGCAATCAGCAACGCCATCTCCGCATCGTCGAGCCAAACCGGATCGCGCTGAAAATACGCCCGGCTCGCGGCGCGCACCCCCTCAAGATTGCCGCCATACGGCGCAAGCGTGAGATACGCGGCAAGAATTTCGCGTTTCGACAGACGCCGCTCGATCTGTATCGCGCGCACGATCTCGATGAGCTTCGAACCAATCGTTCGCGGACGCGGCTCCAGCAGCCGCGCCAATTGCATAGTGATGGTCGAGCCGCCTTGCGTCACACGGCCTGAACGCGCGAGCGACCATGTCGCACGCATCAGCGCGATCGGATCGACGCCAGGGTGAAACCAGAAACGCGCATCTTCGATCGCGATCAGGCGGCGCTGAAACTCGGGATCGATTTCATCGAGTTGCGCTTCAAGGCGCCACCTGCCGTCCGTAGTGGTGAAGGCCATCAGCCATTCGCCGTTGCGGTCGACGACAACGGGCGAAACATCGCGCACGCGCTGCAAGGGCGGCGCAAACGCCTGATCGAGCGTGAACAACGTCAGCATGCAAGCCAGCAACGCCCACGCCCAGCGCTTTTGTTTGGGCGATAGCGGCAGCGACGCGCGCGGACCCCGCTTCACATCAGCCCCCGCGCGGCGTGATCCGGATCGATCCGGTATCGGTGCGCGCCATCACGCCAGGCCGATACATGTCCTCCACCTGCGCGGCGGGAAGCGTGTAGCGGCCCGGCGTCACCGCACGCGCGATGTAAGCATAGAGGAATTCGCCGCGCAGATTGTTCGACGCCACATAGCGATCGTCGCGCGATTCTTGCACTTGCGCGTAGGAGATGCGGCCGACCCAGCCAAACGGGCCAGAGCGGCGCGTGCCATCCCGCCTTTCCGGCCCAAGCCCATCCTCGGGCCGCAACAGCGTTTCGATCTCCAACCCCGCCGGCAACAAATCGACCAGTACGGTTGGATATGTGCGCGCGCCATCCGGTTGGCCTGACAACACGATCACAACGCGATCGCCCTGACGAATTTGATCGAGATCGGCCACCGTGCCGTCCATACGGAACACGCGCTTGTCGATGCTGTATCCCGACGACATCGCCGGCGGCGCTTCAAGCGGCGCGCCGGAAACGGAGAGCGTGCGCCACACCGGCCCACTCGCCGCGTTGCGGAAGACAAGCCCCGATGCGAGTTGCTGCGCGCTCGCATAAATCTGGCGTTCGGCCAACGTCTCGTCATTCAAAGTGACGCTCACCGGCCCGGCGCGTTGCAGCAAGGCGTTCGCCGCTAGCAACAATTGCGCCTGCTCTTGCGTGGTCAGCCGGTTCGCGTCCGGCGCATCGCGTTCGAGCCGGCGGCGCAGACGATCGACCAATTCGGTTTCGCCAGCCTCCGCGGCCAGCGCCAGAACCCCGGCGATATCGCGCAGCGGCGTCTGGTACCAATCGCCCGTGTTGCGATAGCCGAGCGCACGTTCAGCCATGCGGAAGGCGTTGCGCGAGCGCGCCCGATCGCCGAGATGCGCCAACGCCGCTGCGATGTGCGCGCGCGCCAGCGGCGATGGCTCATCATCAAGCCGGTTGTCGTGGAAATAGCGAAGCTGACCGATATCGGCTTCGCCCGCTTTCGCCAGCACATAGAGCGCGTATGCCGCCGAGCGCGAACGCAACAATTCGGTCGAGTCGTTCGATCCCGGCCAGCGATAGACCTCGAAATCGTAGTTGACCGAACCGAAATCGTTGAGCCGCGCCACGCGCCGCAGCGCGGCATAGGCTTGGTTCATCGGCTGACGCGGCACGGCAAAGCCCGCCGCCTGAGCGCGCTGTAGGAAATCCACCGCATACGCGCCAAGCCAAGGCGTCGCCGAGCCATCGCCCGCGCGCCAAAGGCCCAGCGAACCGTCAGGCGCCATGCGGTCGAGGATTTGTGTCGCCGCTTCCTGAACACGGCGCGTGATGCGGGCATCCGCGTCACGTCCCGCTTCCGAGGCCAAAACATTGTAGTACAGAAGCGGCATGGCCACGCTGGTGAGCTGCTCGGTGCAGCCATAGGGATAGCGATAGAGCGCGTCTAAAAGCGGTGCGGGATCGATGCCGGCAAGACTCGAAAACGAGACCAGCGCCTCCGCACCCGATTGGAAGCGATCCAGCGCATCCGCCGGCGCGCGCCACGATGCGCCCGCCTCCAGAGGCTCTGTGTCGACAATGGTGATCGGCAAGAACGGCGCGCGCGATTGAATATCGTAGCTACGCTCGATCGGGGTGAAGCCGCTCGGCCCTTCAAGACGAAGCGCAATCTGGCCAATGCCCAACGGCCCGCCCGTGATTGGAATGAGCGCCGTTTGTCTTTGCCCGCGCCCGAGATTGAAGCGGCGCGGCTGAGCCTGGATTTGCGCCGTGCTTGAGCCAGACACCGTCACCACATAGGCGCCGGGCGGCCCCTCGACATTATCAATGTTGAGCGCGCCTTGCGCTTCATCGCCGGGGGCGAGGAAACGCGGCAGGATCAATTCGGCGACGACCGGATCGCGCACGATAATGTCTTCGGCATCCTGGCCAACCGCGCTCTGGCTCCATGCCACCGCCATCAGCTTCAGCGTGCCGTTAAAGTCGGGAATGTTGAGGGCAATCGTGGCGCGCCCGCCGCGCACTTCAACAATATCGGAGACCAGCGCGACGGTGCGCGTCGGCACCACGGTCAGACCTTCTCCGCCCAAACTGTCGCCACCCTGGCGCGCCGTCGCCGGCGCACCGAGATTGGGGTTGAGCAAGCGGCCATAATCGTCGCGCAGCTCAACGCCAAGCGCGCGCCGCCCGAAGAAATAGTCGGTCGGGTTCGGCGGCTGGTAGCGAGTCAGATTGAGAATACCGACATCCACCATCGCGATAGCCACGCGCACGCGCTCGCCATTGGGCGCGTTGCGCACCTGCACCGGCACCTCAAGGCGCGTGTTCGGGCGTACATTCTGCAGCCCCTCGCCGGCGATCACTTCCAGCGTGCGTCCGCCCATATCGACAGGCACATAAGCAACGCCCACCGCGCGGCGCGGCACCGGCAAGTTCACCGGATCGCGCGGCGTCATCACCGTCACCATCACATAAGCGCCGGAGCCCCATTCATTGGTGACCGGCAGATCGATTGTCGCGCCGTCCGTGCCGACACGCACCGTGCGCATTTCCAGCACCCGGTCCGTCGCCACCACGATCTGCGCTTCGCCCGCATAAGGCGGACGAATTTGCACGCGCGCGCGCGCGCCGGGCCGCACTGGATCTTCCGGCGCGACGACAGTGACCATATCCGGCGTCGCATCGTCGTCAGCCGGACCACCCCAGCCCACGCCGAAGCGTTGCGAGCTTTCCGCACCTGAACGCGGATCGGTCACGATCAAGCGATACGAGCCCGAACGGAGGCCATCCTTGGTAATGCGCACCGGCGCGTTCGCGGCGACGTCAAATGTCGCGCCGTCGACGGGAATGTCGCGGCCCGTGCGCCGCCAGCGCCAACGCCCATTGTCGAGATACCAATCATAGCCCCATTCCTCGCGCACGAGCTGCCATTGCAGCCCGCGCGCGGCGGCGCGGCGGCCTTCGGCGTTCAAGGCGATAATGTCATACGCGACCGCTTCGCCCGCACCGGCGCGCCGGTTGGCGAATTGTGGCGACAGGCCGATGTAAAGGTCGCGCGTGCGCACCGGCACGACAAAGCTCTCGCGCACCACGCGCCCGCCCGGATCAGCCACGCTTGCAATCATACGCGCGCGCAGCGGCAGCGTGGTGTCAGGCAGATCAGGCAATTCCAGCGCGATCTGCGCAGCGCCCGCACCATCCGTCACCGTTGCAGGCAATTGGAAAAAGCGTTCGTCGAAACGTTCGTCGGCGCGGCCGAATACGTAGCCCTCAAACTCCCGGAACGGGTTGGGATCGACGGTGAGACGCCCTTCCGCTTCGACGGCCAAGCCGCCGCCCGGCGCGCCATAGAGGAAATCGGCCTGCACATTCACCGGCCGCGATTGACCTGCGCGCATTACCGCGTCGCTGGCATCGACCTGCACGCGCAAACGCTGCGGCACGAAATCCTCAACCGACCATGACACATTGCCCGCAGGCGCATCCTGACCGTCGACGGTCAGCACCGCGCGCCAAACGCCGCGCGGCGCGTTGCGGTCGATCTCGATATTTTTGGCGATGGCGCCGCCCGTATCGGCGGCTTCCATGAGGCGAATGCGCCGCGCTTCGGTTCCGTTCGGACGATAAATAACCAGCGTCGATTGCCGGTCGGAGATGGCGCGGCCGATTTCATCGCGCACCAGTCCGATCAGGCGCACCCGCTCACCGGGCCGATAGATGCCCCGCTCTGTGTACAGATAAGCGTCGATATCGCCGGGCGCGCGGCGGCCATCGACGGCGCGGTCCGACAGATCGAGCCCCGAGCGCTGCAGATCGAGCGCCGCATAATCGCCCTGCGCGCCATAGGCCATCACGTAGCGGGCGCGCGCCGGCCCATCGCCATTCACCAGCGCTTCGGCGAAGCGCACATGCCCATCCGAATCCGTGCGCGTGCGGGCGAGCTCTTCGTTATTTGCCGCGATCAGCGTCAGCGTTACGCCCGGCATCGGCCGCGCCGTGCGCAGCGAACGCACCACCACATCAAGCCCGCTGGCGCCGGAGAAGCTCTGCAGCGCCATGTCGGTGTAGAGAATCCAACGATACGCCGAAGCGGCGCTGTCATTATCCAGATCGGCGCGCTGACCGGCGCTCGGCGACACATCGCGCACTTTGACGACATACGCCCCCGGCCGCATCTCGCTCAGTTCGGCGCCCAGAGCGAAGACGCTCGTGATCGCAATATTGCGTCTGCCTGCGGTATCGATGTCGATATGACCGCGATAGACGGAAACGCCGACATCCTCGCCAGCGCTGTTGAAGCTCCAATAGCCCCAGCCGCCCTCTTCATTGCTTTCGCCTTCATCGAGCCGATGTTGCGACAGAATGCGGTCGGGCACGCGCAGCACTTCGACTTCAAGCCGATTGACGTTGACGGTTTCGATGGCAATGCCGTCGGCTTCCGCGCGCGGCAGGATCACGCCAGAGCCGGCGAAGCCGACATAGGCCGGGCGGTCTCCGAATGTGAGCGTGAAGGTTTCGTCCGCTTCGGTGCGGTCGCCGGAAGCAGAAGGCAGCCCTTCGCGGATCGTGACTTGCCGTTCCGGCTCAAGCGGCAAGCCGCCGAGGCACAGCAGATTGCCGGAAACGTCCGTCTGATACTGCGCCGCCGGTGCCATCTCGAGATAATCGGCGTAATTGATCGACGCGTCAGTCGAGAGCGCTTGCGAAAATTCCAAGCACGCGCGCGGCTCGGCCTGGTTCATCTCGGTGCGCAAGCGCACGAACGCCATGCCGGCGATGCCCGGCAAGCCCGCGCGCGGCGCGCTCGCGGAGCGCGCTTCTTCGCGTCCGCCGATTGAGCCCAATTGCGCGATGTCGATCGCAGGCGCCCCAGCCGACACACGGCCCAGAACGGCGCCGCCCCAAAGGCCGACCAGCAGAGCAATAGACGTGGAAAGAACGACCGCGCGGTTGGCGACCAAATAGTCGCGCACCGGAACCGCCCAAGACCAATCGAGCTTGCGCGGATCCAACCGTTCCGCAAGCGCCCGCCAATTGAACGCCATGCGCGCCTCCCTTCCCACTCGGGAAGCCGCATGCTTGCCCGAGGCTCGCGCGGCCCGCAAGCTGAGCTAACAAAACGGAAAGATTACGGCAAAGAAAGACTAGACTCAGCGGCAAGCGCACTTTTGCCGCGCGCGCTGTCGCCGTTCAGAGTGTCGCCAGCCAATCGATCAGATGCCCGGTCACGGCATCGGGCGCTTCCTGCTGCGTCCAATGGCCGATGCCAGGGATTGTGTGCACACCGCGCAAGTCCGCCATCGAGGCTTCCATGCGGGCGACGATATCGAGATTGAACATCGTCAGCGTCGGATCGCGCTCACCGACGATAAACAGCGCAGGCTGCTCGATTTTCTTGTCTGCATAGGGCCGCTGCAGGGACCAGTCCCGCTCATTGTTGCGATAGCGATTAAGCGCGCCGCGAACGCCCGTGCGCTCGAATTCCGACACATAATAATCGATATCGGCCTCGCTCAGCCAATCTGGAAACGGATCGGGATCGATCAACGTATCCAGCAGCGGCGCGTCCGCGGGCTTGTTTTGATCGAACGTCCCATCGCCCGACCAGGCAAAATAGATTTTACGGATGAAGCTGCGCACATCGGCTTCGATTTCCTCTTCGGCTTTGCCCTCTTCCTGAAAATAGAGCTGATAGAAAAAGCGATTGCGGTCGGTGAACACGCGCCGCGAAATTTCCAGATAGGGGCGATCGCCGACGGGCGTGTAGGGCACGCTCAAGCCGGCGACTGCGCGCACCTTGTCCGCGTGCATCAGCGCCGTATTCCAAACCAAAGGCGCGCCCCAATCATGTCCAATGAGCACAGCCGGAACGCCCGGCGACAAGGCGTCGATAATTCCGGCGATATCGGCAGTGATCTGCTTTAGATCGTACGCTTCCACAGCATGCGGGCGATCCGAACCGCCATAACCGCGCACATCGATCGCGCACGCCGTAAATCCCGCCGCGGCAAGCGGCGCCATCTGATGACGCCACGAATACCAGCTCTCCGGAAAGCCGTGCACCATCACGACAAGCGGCCCATCGCCCATGACAGCCGCGCGCAGCGCGATGCCGTTGGTTTCGATGAAGCGAAATTCAGGATTCATACTTATTCCTCTATGGAGCGCCGTCGCTCCATATGGGACGTGTGCGCGGCGTCAGCCAGCCTCTTCCCCTATCGCGTCAGCGGCTTCCTCATTGAGCGCTTGCGCTTCGCGTCGCGGGCGTGTGAACGGCGTCGGCTGCGGCGTCTGCATGTTGCCGCGCATCAGCGCCCGGCCCGCCTCGATGCCGCCCGCAAGCTGCAATTCAAAGCGCTCGGCATCACGGTCGCGCACATCTTCGATCGTTTCAGCGATCTCGATATCATTGAAGCCGAGTTCACGCAGCACCGCACCGCTGAAAGCCAGAGAAGATTCGAACAATTCGCGCATCTGATAATCGACCCCAGCATGTACGAGACGCATCGAATGGCCGCGATCGAACGCACGCGCGAAAATCTTTGCGTGCGGGAACTCGGACTTGACCAGCGCGACGATGCGGTCCGTCGTTTCCGGCTTATCGACGCAGATCAAAATGGCCTCCGCCCGCGCCGCGCCCGATGCATGCAGAACGTCCAAGCGCGCGCCATCGCCATAATAGACTTTGAAACCGAAATTCGCGGCCGCCTGGATCATTTCCACATCGGTTTCGATCAGCGAAATATCGACGCCCCGCGCCAGCAGAGATTGGCTCACCACCTGCGCAAAGCGGCCAAAGCCAATGAACAGCACGCGGCCATTGAGATCGCGCGCATCCTCCACCCCATCGCGCGAAATTTCCGGCTGCTTGTGCACCCGGTTCAGCAGCAGGACGACAAGCGGCGTCAGCGCCATTGAAATAATGACAATCGCCGTCGCCATCGCCGTGATGCGGGCATCCATCACCCCGCCAGCGAACGCGGCCGCGTAGAGCACGAAGGCAAACTCTCCGCCCTGCGCGAATAAGGCCGCACGCTGCACCGCCTCATGATGCGACGCCCTGAACAAGCGGGCCACGCCATAAATGCCGAGCGATTTCACGACCATGTAAACCAGCACGCCGGCGCCGATCAGCCGCCAGTCGGCCGCGACCGCGTTGAGATCAAGCGACATACCGACGCTAATGAAGAACAGCGCCAGCAGAATGCCGCGAAACGGCTCGACATCAGCCTCAAGCTGATGGCGGAACACGGATTCAGAAAGCAACACGCCCGCCAGGAACGCGCCCATCGCCATCGACAGCCCGCCCCATTGCATGAACAGCGCCGCGCCCAACACCACCATCAGCGCCGCCGCCGTCATCACTTCACGCGCGCCCGAACGCGCCAACACGCCGAACAGCGGATCGAGCAGATAGCGCCCGGCCACGAACACCGCCGCCACGGCTGCGGCGGCAATGCCGATGCTCTGCCAGAGCGGGCGCGCCGCCTCGTCCGCCACGCCGATAATCGAGGCGAGCACCGCCACCAGCGCCAGCAGCGGCACGATCATCAGATCTTCAAAAAGCAGGATCGACACATTGCGCTGGCCGGCCGCGCTGGCCGTCTCGCCGCTATCGTCCATCATTTTCATGATCACCGCCGTCGAGGACAGCACGAAGCCCGACGCCGCAATCAAAGCCGCCGGCCAGGGCAAGCCCGCGCAGATCCCAACAATCGTGAGCAGCGCGCCGCAGGCGAACACCTGCGCGGCGCCCAGGCCGAATATCTCATTGCGCAGCGACCAGAGCTTCGCCGGGCGCATTTCCAGGCCAATCAGAAATAGAAACATCACAACGCCGAGTTCAGCGACGTGCAGGATATTTTCCGGATCGCGGAACAGTCCGAAGCCAAACGGACCGATCGCCACCCCCGCCGCGAGGTAGCCCAGCACCGAGCCCAGCCCGAGCCGCCTAAACAGCGGCGCGGCCACAACGGCTGTCGCGAGCAACGCCACGGCGTGCTCCAGACCCAAAGCTTCCCCAGTTTCCAGAGCCATGGTCACTCCTCGCTCCAGCGCAATAGCACGGCTTTGCATGCCCTCCACGGGCGGCGAATCATCTATGTTGTGCGCTTCCCCAACCGGAGCCGGCGATGATCGAGAACACGAAGCTCACGGCGCTTGTCACCTCGCGCATCTGTCACGACATGGTCGAGCCGATGAGCGCGATCATCCAGGGCTTGGAGATGATCAAGTCCGACGCGGACGGCAAGCCCGATCCGGATGCGCTGTCGCTGCTCGATAATGGCGTCGGCAAAGCATGGGCGAAGCTTGAGTTTTTCCGCTTCGCCATGGGCGGCGCGCTGGCCGAAGGCGACAGCGAATTGGAAGAAGGCCGCGCCGTGGCCAACAAGCTGTTCGGCGTTTTGAAGCCCGAATTGGTGTGGAGCGCCCCCGCCGTGGCCATGCCCCGCCCGGCCGTGCGCGTCATCGTGAACTTGTTGCTCATCGCCAACGAATGTCTGCCACGCGGCGGCACTGTGGAAATCAGCGCCGAAAAGCTGCCCGAGGGCGGCGAAGTCATTGTCACGGCGAAAGGACCGCGCGCGAAGCTCAGGGAAGCCACCGGCCTTGCCCTCAAAGGCGAAGGCGAAGAGCTGACCGGCCACACCATTCAGCCGACGCTGACCGGGCTGCTGGCGCGCCAAGGCGGCGTCGAGATCAGCGCCAAAGAAAGCGAAGAGTGCGTGCAATTGATCGCGCGCTCGGCCGCGTTCAAGCTCTAAAGAGCGCATTAACAAAATCAGCGGACAAGTTTCTCCGTATCCGACGGAGCTTGATTCCATGAAACGCTGTCTTGTCGTCGACGACAGCCGCGTGATCCGCAAAGTGGCGCGGCGCATCCTTGAAGACATGCGCTTCGAGATCGAGGAAGCCGCGGACGGGCTCGAAGCGCTGCAAGCGTGCCGCCGGCAAATGCCCGACGCCATCCTGCTCGATTGGACCATGCCGGTGATGAGCGGCATCGATTTCCTGCGCCAGCTGCGCCAAGAGCCCGGCGGCGAGACGCCGACAGTGGTGTTCTGCACCACCGAAAACGATGTCGAGCGCATCGCCGAAGCGCTGAAAGCGGGCGCCGACGAATACATGATGAAGCCGTTCGACGGCGACATTCTGCAGTCCAAATTCGCCGAAGCGGGCCTCGTCTGATGCTGAGCGAAGCCGAGTTCGTGCTGATTTCGCGGGAAGTAAAAGCGCGTTCTGGCGCGGTGCTCAGCAAGGAAATGAGCGCGGCGGCGGAAAGCAAATTGCAGCCGCTGGCGCGCCGCGAAGGCTTCGGCAGCGCCGCTGAAATGATCGGCGCGGCGCGCACGCGCGCGGACGGGCGCCTCTGGGCGCAGATCGCCGACCATCTGGTCCAGGCCGATACGCGCTTTTTCCGCGACCGCGCGCAATTCGCAAAATTGCGCGAAGAGATCCTGCCCGACGCTTTGGCGCGGCGCGGCCATGAGCGCGTGCGCGTGTGGTGCGCGGCGTGCTCGACCGGCCAAGAGCCCTATTCGGTCGGCATGCTGGTGGAAGAGCTGCGCGACAAGGGCCAGACGCCCGCGGTCGAGATCGTGGCGACCGACATGTCAGAGCGCCTGCTCGAAAAAGCCCGCGCCGGCCTTTACACGCAATTTGAAGTGCAGCGCGGCCTGCCGATCCGCAAGCTGATCGCGCATTTCGAAAAGGCCGGCGACCTCTGGCGCATCCAAGACCGCCTGCGCGCGGGCGTGAAATTCGAGCCGCACAATCTGATGAAGCATCCGGGCGCGCTCGGCCGCTTCGACATCATCGTGCTGGCCAATGTGCTCAGCCAGTTCGACGACGAAACCCGCGCCGCCGTGTTCACGCGCTGCGCCGATGCGCTGGCGCCGGAAGGCGTGATCCTGCTCGGCGCGCACGAGACCGTGCCCACGGGCGTGGACGGCTTCATCTGCGCGGACGGCGTCGCCGCGCGCAATCACGCGGCCAACGTCGCCGCAGCTTAAAGCCCCGGCACGCGCTAGCTACGCTTGGATTCTTTATCGGCGAGATAGTTCAGCCGCTGTGCAATCGCGGCGGCATGGTCTGCGAGCTTATACCAGCGTTCGGCCTCGGCCAGCTGACCGCGCCGCATGGCGCGCCGCCCCTGCGCAATGGCTTTGATCACATCATAGGGCTGCATGGGATTTCCGTGTTGTACATGCGTCATCCTTGTCGATCTGGCGATCCGAGAAACACTTCGCTCAAACGAGGGCCGGGACGCGGACATTGCGCGCCAGAGAAATGCGCCGTTGGTTCGGCGCGTTAAGACGCGTAAAATCCGCGTCCCGTGCTGTTGCGGCGCCGGCGCCAAGCAGGGCGGTTTTTCACACCCGTGATGGCGCGCCGGCGGCGTGCGGGCCGCGCGCTTGTTCGCGGTCCCCGGTGACTCCCCGCGCTTTGGTTCGCGCGGGCTTGGCTTTGACGCGACCCGGAAGAGCTAC
>JAUIJZ010000099.1 GCA_030430715.1 Alphaproteobacteria bacterium | reverse complement strand
TCACGCGCAAGCCGAAGGAGCGGCTCGCGGAAATGTTCAAGGGGCGCATGGCTGCGTTCGAGGCGCCGGAGTTGATCGAAGCGGCCAATTGTATCGGGCCCGACTCACAAATCAGTTATCGTCCCTTTGACACGCTGCTGTTGCCCGATCCTTGGTATAAGGGGCGCGTCGTGCTTATTGGCGACGCCGCGCATTCGCTGTCTCCGCAGCTCACCTCTGGCGGCGGCATGGCGATCGAGGATGCGGTGGTTCTGGCGGAGGAAATAGCCGCCGCCAGCGACGTGCGCGATGCGTTGGCGAGCTTCATGCGCCGCCGGATCGAACGCGTCAGCGCCATTTACCAAACTTCGATGAACATCTGCTTGAATGAGCAGACGCCGGCGCCGGACGACGATCAGGCGCTCGCGCTCCTCCAGCAGGGTCACAAGATACTGGCTGCTCCGTTTTGAAGCATGCCTGTAGGACGATAGGCGTGTAAACTTGACGAGGCTCGCCGTATCGATAATGGGAGTCTATGAACTCAGGCGCCCAAACAGCCCAGTCGCGCAGCGCTGGCCGTCCCCGAAACGAAGAATCGCGTAAGCGTATCCTCGCCTCGACGCTGGAAATGCTGCGGACCGAACCGCTTCAGGCCATCACCATTGAGGGGATCGCCAGGGCAGCCGGCGTTAGCAAGACCACGATCTACCGGTGGTGGGAGTCGAAGGCTTCGATCGTGATCGACGCTTTTATGGAATACCATATCGTCAGGACTCCCATGCGTCGCGATCTCTCGCCTGGAGAGGCGATCATGGATCACATGCGGCATCTCGCGGAGCAATATTCGGGTTGGCCGGGGCGTGTGGTGGCGCAGATTCTTGGCGAAGCGCAGTCCGATCCGTCTGTGGGCCGCGAGTTTCGGGAACGTTTTCACTACGGCCGGCGCGCCATCGTCCGCGAGGTTCTGGATGAGTGGCGCAAGAGTGGCGACATCGACCCCGCAACCGATGTCGAAATGCTGATGGATGCTATCTACGCGCCGATCTACATGCGTTTGATCATCGGTCACGCGCCGCTCGATGATGCGTTCATCACCGAATACCAAGCCTTCATGAACGACCTGCTGCAGGCCAAGCGCAAGCAGGGCTGATCTCAAGCAGGGCTGATCTTCTGATGAGCGCCCCTGTTGCGCTCGCGTCCTAGGCGCGCGCGAGAGTGTGCTGAGGGCTCGGGCGAATCTTTCAGTTGACCATAACGATACGTATCGTGCAGAAATGTCTGAGAGACGTTTTCTGTTCGGAGTGGTCATATGAAACTGGGTCGCATTCTCGTGGAAAGCCCCGATGGCCCCATGGCTCGGCTGGTCCAGGTGTTGCCCGAAGAGGGCCGGGTCATCGATCTGCGGCGCGCTTCCATTGATCACCTGATGGCGCGCAACGCCACGCGCGAGGCGGCTTTGCGTCTTTCGGAGGCGCTTTTCCCCGGCTCCATGTCGGAGGCCATTGCGTTGGGCGATCGCTTCCTGGCCGCGTTGCGAAACGCGGACGCTGCGCGTCCCGATGAAGCTTCGATTGAGATGGACAAAGTGACATGGCTGCCCGCGACCGACCCCTCGGTGGTCCGAGACGGCTTGACGTTCATCGAGCACATCAAGGGCTTTCATGAGAAAATGGGCAAAGATCCTGAGCCAGCTTTGCTCAAAGTGCCGGGCTATTTCAAAGGGACGCCATGGACACTTTTCGGGCATGACGCCGAAATCCCGTGGCCCGATTTCATCGATTACATGGATTACGAACTGGAGATCGGCTTCGTCATCGGCAAGCGCGGCCGCAATGTGCGCCCGGAGGAGGCGCGCTCCTACCTGTTCGGCCTGACCATCTTCAACGATTTCAGCGCCCGCGACCGTCAGGGCGTCGAAATGCCGATCGGCATGGGGCCGCAGAAGTGCAAGGATTTCGCTTACGGCGTAGGGCCCTGGATCACCACGATGGATGAGATTTCGGATCTCGGCGGGCTGGAAATGTCGGTGCGCATCAATGGCGAGACATGGGCGAGCGGAACGAGCGCGAACACATTGTGGAGCGCTGACGAATTGATCGCCTATGTGTCGCTCGGCGAATGGATTCAGCCCGGCGATCTGATCGGCTCGGGCACGATGGGGCGCGGCTCCGCGCTGGAGCTTGGGCGCAAACTCTCCCCTGGCGACGTTGTCGAGCTTGAGATTGCCGGTGTCGGCACGCTGCGCAATCGCATGGGACAGCCGGAAAAAACGCCCTGGTGGCCGAGCGAGCGCAAGCCCTTCATGTGAGGAGGCGAGTATGGTGACCTTTGCCGAATTGGAACGCGTGCGCCGCCGTTCCGATGTAGCACGCAAATCGTTGGCGGGCCCGGAAACGCCGCTGATCATGAACGCCTGGTATGTCGCCGCGATGGGTGAGGCGGTGGGGCGCTCGCTGTTTAGCCGCACGCTGCTTGGCCGCTCGGTCGTGATGTATCGAACGGCGTCCGGTGAGGTCGTGGCGCTGCAAAATCGCTGCGGCCATCGCTCGTTCCCGTTGTCTCACGGGACGCTCGATGGCGATACCGTGGTGTGCCGCTATCACGGCCTGCGTTATGGAGCGAACGGCGATTGTCTTGCGCTGTCGGATGGCTCCGAGCCGCGCGGAAAGATGGGCGTGCATCGCTTCGTCACCGCCGAGCGTGGGCCTTTGATCTGGATTTGGATGGGAGATCCAAAGCTCGCCAGCGCGACGCCGCTGCCGCACCCCGAATGGCTTGGTCATCCCGATTGGGATTTCAGCATCGGTTACGCGGAGGCGAAGGGCAATTACGTGCATCTGCACGAAAACCTGCTCGATCTCTCGCACCTCACCTATTTGCACGCAAAGAGTTTCGGCACGCCGGAATATGCGCGCGCGCCCGTCGAGATGGACATCAAACCTGACGACATTCAGGTCTGGCGTAATGTGCAGTGCGTGTTGCCCGAGCTTTACGCCAAACCGTTGGGATGGGTTGGCAAGCGGGCGATGCGCCGCTCCGGCTCGCAATTGGTGTCGCCTGGGCTGCACGTGAACACAGGGATTTTCGAAAATCTTGAGCTGGATAAGCAGCCCGAGCCGCAGCCGATGGTGAAGGTGGCGCAGCTGATCACGCCGGAAACGCAACATACGACGCACTATCATTATGCGCTTTGCCGGAATTTTGCGCGCGGCGACGAGGCCATCGGCAAGCAAATGCTCGCGGGCATGAGCAACGCGTTTTCAGAAGATTTGTATGCGCTCGAACAGCAGACGCTCATGCAAACCGCTTCAGTGGAAGCGGACGATTTTTACGAGTTCGACATCCCGACTGATCGCGCCGGCCTGGAAATGCGGCGGCGATTTAAACAATGGGCCGACGCGGAGCGCGTTCCCGGCGCCGCCAAGGAGAATTGAATGGCCAAGCCGTTTGCATCGTCGGGAGATTTGACCGCGAAGAAAGAGACGTTGGAGGTGCTTGCGGACGGCGTTTATGCGTTGACCGCTGAAGGCGACCCCAATGTCGGCGCCATAGAGGGCGAAGATTTTCTGGTTTGTTTCGAGGCGCGGGCCACGCCCGTCGCTGCGCGGGAGTGGCTGGCGAAGCTTCGCGAGCACACGCAGAAGCCGATCAAATATCTGGTGCTAACGCACTATCATGCCGTGCGCGTTCTGGGCGCGAGCGCGTTCGAGGCGGAGCACATCATCGCCAGCAACGCCACCAAGCGCCTTATCGAAGAGCGCGGCAAGGAAGATTGGGACAGCGAATTCGGGCGCATGCCGCGTCTGTTCAAGGAGCCGGATTCGATCCCAGGGCTCACCTGGCCGACGCAAACCTTCGAAGACGCGTTCGACATCGAACTCGGCGGCGGGCGCGGCAAAATAGAATTGCGCTTCTGCGGCCGGGGACACACCGCCGGGGATATTGTCGGCTGGCACGGCAAGACCGGAACGCTGTTCGCGGGCGATCTCGTTGAAGCGCAGGCCGCGCTGTACACGGGCGATGCGTTTCACTTCGATTGGTCGAGCAAGACGCTCGATGCAGTGAAGGCGTTCCGCGCGCGAAACTTGATCGGGGGGCGCGGCGCCGTCGCGCGTGGCGAGGCGGCCTGTGACGCCGCGATCGAGCAGACGCGGGAATTCCTGCAAGGCATGATCACGAATGTCGGCGAGGCGCATAAGCGCAAAGGCACGTTGAAGGATGCGTTCCTAGCGACACATGCGGCGCTGGCGCCGAAATTCGGCCATTGGCCGATCTTCGAGCATTGTCTTCCCTTCAACGTGCAGCGTTTGTGGGATGAATTTGACGGCATCGACTGGCCGCGAATCTGGACCATGCCGCGTGATCGTGAAGTCTGGGCGCAATTGCAGGATTGAGCCATGTCAGCGGGCGCTGGGATACCCGTGTGGCGTCAGATCGAGGCGGCGCCCGCGCCGCGCGCCAAGCGCGAGAAGCTTGAGACGCTGATCGTCGGCGGCGGCCCGGTTGGCCTGACCGCGGCTCTCGATCTGGCGCGCAAAGGCAGGCGCGTTGTTCTGATCAACAAGCTGGACTTCATCACGGCGGGCTCGAAAGCGATTTGTTTTTCGAAGCGAACGCTGGATGTGTGGACGCGGCTGGGCGTCGGCGATCCGATGGTCGAGAAGGGCGTTGTCTGGAATCTCGGCAAAGTGTTTCGGGGCGACGATTCCGATCCGGTCTATCAGTTCGACTTGGCGCCGATAAAGCATCAGCGGCGTCCGGCCTTCATCAACATGCAGCAATACCACGTGGAGGAAATTCTCCTCGATGCGCTGCGTGAAATGCCGAACGTGGACCTGCGTTTCGGACATGAATGCGTCGGCCTGAAGCAAAATGGCGAATGCGTCGAGGCGATTGTTCGCGCTGAAGGGGGCGAATACGTTGTTGAAACGGATTGGCTGATTGCGTGCGACGGCAACAAATCGCCCGTTCGTGAGATGATGGGGCTCGACTTCGAAGGGCGCGTTTTCGAGGACAATTTCCTGATCGCGGACGTGAAGTTCAATAAGGAACGGCCGGTGGAGCGGTGGTTCTGGTTTGATCCGCCCTTCAATCGCGGACAATCCGCGTTGTTGCACAAGCAGCCCGACGATGTCTGGCGGCTCGATTTCCAATTAGGCTGGAACATCGATCGCGAAGCGTGCGTGCGTACGGAAAATGTCGCGCCCTATGTCCGCGGCATGCTCGGAGAGGATGTCGAGTTCACGCCCGTTTGGTACAGCGTTTACACCTTTCAGTGCCGACGCATGGCGCGGTTCGTTCATGGGCGCGTTATATTCGCTGGCGATTCCGCGCATCTGGTTTCGCCGTTTGGCGCGCGCGGCTGCAATGGCGGCGTTGCCGACGTGGACAATCTCGTCTGGAAGCTTGACCTCGTTCTGGACGGGCGCGCGCCAGCCAGCCTGCTCGAAAGCTATAATTATGAGGCGGTCGTCACGGCTGACGAGAACATCTTGAATTCCACGCGGTCGACGGATTTTCTAACGCCGAAGTCCGAAACCAGCCGCGCGTTCCGCGATGCGGTGTTGGAATTGGCGCGTGATTTTCCGTTTGCGCGGCCCTTCGTCAATTCGGGGCGCTTGTCGGTTGCAGTGAACTATCCGGACAGTCCGTTGAACGCGCCCGACGAAGCGGACGCGGAATGGTCGGGCATTGCGCCGGGCGCGCCGGCATTGGACGCGCCGATCCGCGACGGCTGGCTGCTTGACCGGCTGGGCGATGGCTTCGTGGTGCTGACACGAGGATGGCGTGGGGCGGTTGAAGGCGCGCGCGTGGTCGATGTGGATGAACTTGGCGATGTCGAGGGTTTGATCGAGGCGCGCTATGATCTGCAGCCGGGCGGCGCCTATCTGCTGCGGCCCGATCAATATGTCGCCGGGCGTTGGCGCAAGCCGAATGTGGATGCTGTCGCCGCCGCGTTGGCGCGCGCCAAGGGGCGGAAGCCGTGAGCAAACTGAAAACAGCGCCGAACATCGACAAGCCGGATGACATCTACGAGCAATTGATCCGCGTGCATGAAGGATTGAGCGAAGCGGACAGCCGCCGCTTGAACGCCAAACTCATTCTGCTGCTGATCAATCATATCGGCGATCGCGAGGTTGCTCTGGAAGCGATTGCCGTGGCGGGGCGCGGTTTGGCCGCGGACGGCTGAGGTGTCATCAAAGCACGGGCAGCGCGCCGGAGATGGGCGTCCGACGTGGCCGCTGATTTGCGTGCTCGCGGCAATGATCGCGCTGAGCGCCGCCGCCATCGACATTGGGTTGCCTGTCATTCCGCCGATGGTGGAGGCGCTGGGCGCGACTTCCGCGGCGGGGCAGGCGATCATCACGGCGTATCTGGCCGGGTTTGCCATAGGGCAAATCCCGATCGGCCTCGCAGGTGACCGCTGGGGGCGGCGCAACACGACGCTTGCGGCTGTCGCGGGCTTTCTGATCTGCAGCGTGATCGCATCGAGCGCGAGCGACATCAGCACGCTGCTCGCCGCACGCTTCGCGCAAGGGCTGTTTGGCGCCGTGGGGCCGGTGCTCGCGCGGGCGATCGCACGCGATCTCGCCAAGGATGGCGACGCGACCGAACTGTTGGCTTTGCTGTTGAGCATACTCGCGGTGACGCCGGTCTTGGCGCCGTTGGTCGGGGCGGCGTTCTACGATTTCGCCGGCTGGCGCGCGCCGTTTTGGGTGCTGGCGGTTTATGGCGCGGCGCTGATGGCGGGCGTCGCGCTGCTGCTGCCGGAAACAAGACGCGCACCGCCGGCGCGCAAGAGCGCCAATCTGGTTCGTGTGGTGCAGACGCCCAACTTTCTGCGCTGCGCGGCCATGATCGGCTTGCCGCATGCGGGCTATCTCGCATTCGTCACGGCGTCATCGTCCATTCTCGCGGCCGAATATGAGGTGGATGCGCTGGGCTTTGCGGGGCTGTTCGCGGTGGCGGCCGCCGCGCTCTCCGCGGGCGGCATGACCACGCGCATGCTGGTGCGGACGACTGGCGGGCGCGTGCTGATGAACATCGGCGTCGCGTGCATTGGCGTGGCGTCGGCCGGGCTTGTGTTGTCGGTGGCGTTTGGAATTCTGCCGCTCGTGCTGCTGTGGGCGTGCATAGTTCTTTTTATTTTTGGCCAGGGCGTCGCCGCGCCGCTGTTCTCGGCCAAAGCGCTTGAGGCGATGGATCACACCGCGGGCGCCGCGGCGGCGCTGATGGGCACGTTGCAAATCATGCTTGGCTTCTTCGGATCCCTAGCGGTGTCGCAGCTGGCGGCGTTGGGCAGTGCCGGGCTAGCCTTGGTCATGGCTGGCCCGGCGCTTTGCGCATGTCTGCTCCATGCGGTTCACGAGGGCCGCGTGCGCGGGGGCGAACGTGCTGGACGAGGCGCTTGAACGTGCTAGGCCGTAATCCGTTCGGAGTTCGGCTTGGCGAAAACGCGTCCCACGCTCAAGGATATTGCGGCGGCATTGAACCTGTCGCACCCCACGGTGTCGCGCGCGCTCGCCGACCATAAAGGGATCAGTCCGGAGACCAAGGCGCGCGTACGGCAAACCGCCGAGCGGCTTGGTTATGTCGCCAATTCAAGCGCGCGCATGCTGCGGCAAGGGCAAAGCAGCGTCATTGGTCTGCTTCTCCCCGACATGACCAACGAATTCTACGCCGCTATAGCGCAGCGTGTCGCGGACGATTGCAGCGCGCAAAACCGGCAATTGGTGCTGTCGATATCCGCGGGCGACAGCGAACGTGAGCTGTCTTTGGTGCGTGCGCTGCTCGAAGCGCGGCCATCTTGTGTGATCGCTGCGTTGACCGAGAAACCAAAGCCGGAGACCATCGCCTACCTGCGAAACGCGTATTGCGTTCAGATCATGTATCCGCACGACGAACTCGATGGCCCCGTTGTCACGGTCGAGGATAGCAGCGGCGCGCGCATCGCGATCGAGCATCTCGTCAAGCTGGGGCATGAGCGCATCGGTTTCGTTGGGCCAAGCGCTGAATTCGCTCTCGGCGAGGCGCGCTTGCGCGGACTACGGCAAGCCATGCGCGCCGCAGGGCTCAGTGTTGAGGAACACTATACGCGGCTCGGCCCGTCCGACGCGGCCTTTGGGTATGAGGCGACACAAGCTCTGCTCGCGCTGCGCTGCCCTCCGACCGCGATCTATTTGTCGACGGCGCCGCTTAGTCTTGGCGGCGCATTTGCGCTCAACGCGCGCCAGGCAAAAGTGCCGGGCGACGTTTCTGTCGTGGTGGCCGGCGGCGCGGACTGGCACGCGATCTGGCCGGGCGGGCTGACCTCCGTGACGCTGCCCATCACCGAACTGGCCGACACAGCCTCAAATTTGGCGTTTCAGGCGGGGCGCAAATCCCGTGCGAAGGGCCATCGCTCTGTGTGTTTGCCGTTCGAATTGCATGAATGCGCTTCGACCGGGCCGCCTGCCCAGCGACGAGGCTGAAGGAATTAGTGGACGCACCGTTCATTTTAACTTGACTCCCTTTGACGCCCATGTGAACACGTGTGCATTGGGCGTTCTACAGCGGAGACCGATGTGCCAAGTCCCGAGAAAACGACCGGCCAAGCGCCCTATCGCGGGCTGTTTATCGATGGCGTAGAGACGTCGCCGGAAGGGCGCGAGACGCTCGCGATCCTTTCGCCGCGCGACGGCAAAATCATTGCGCACACCGTTCACGCGGAAGCCAGCGATGTGGATGCCGCAGTGGCGAGCGCGCAGCGCGCATTCAAGGGATCGGATTGGGGGAAGATGCCCGATCGCACGCGCGCCAAGCTCGTGTACAAACTGGGCGATGCTGTCGAGCAGCATCTGACAGAACTCTACGAACTGGAAACGCTGAATAATGGCCGCCCGACGCGCGAGACGCGGGCGCAATTGTCGAAGCTTCCGGACATGTTTCGCTACAATGCGAGCTTGGCGATGGCTAAGCGCGACGCGGTTATTCCGGTTGAAGGGGATTACCTCGCCTACACGCTGCGCAAGCCTGTCGGCGTTGTCGCCAATATTTCGCCGTTCAATCACCCGCTTCTGATCGCTTCGCGAAATTTGGCGCCGACCTTCGCGTCTGGCTGTACGACGGTGGTGAAGCCATCGGAATACACGCCGCTCACACTCATTCGCTTGTGGGAGATTTTTCGCGACGCCGGTTTGCCGCCGGGGGTGTTCAACATTGTCACCGGGCTTGGCGCCACGACGGGGGCCGCGCTGGTCGGTCATCCTGGCGTCAACAAATTGGTGCTCACGGGCGGCACGGAATCAGGGCGTGCGGCGGGCGCGGCCGCGGCGCGAAATTTCGCGCACCAGACGCTCGAACTGGGCGGCAAGACGCCGGTGCTGGTGTTCGACGATTTCGATATCGATCAGGCCGTGGATTATGCGGCGTTTGGCGCGTTTATCGGCGCGGGGCAGACGTGCGTGTGCGCGTCGCGCCACATCGTGCAGCGCTCGATTTACGACGAATTTGTCGCCAAGCTGGCGGCGAAAGCCAAGGGCATCCGGGTCGGCGATCCCTTCGAAAAGAACACGCAAATGGGGCCCGTGATCTCGGAGCTTCAGCGCCAGCGCGTGCTTGATTTCGTCAAGATCGGGCAGAGCGAGGGCGCGCGTCTCGTCGCCGGCGGCGCCGTGCCGGCGAATTTGAAAGACACGGGCGGCTTCTATCTGGAGCCGACTGTATTTGCGGATGTGACGCCGCAAATGCGCATCGCGCGCGAGGAAGTGTTCGGTCCGTTCACGGTGGTGCTGCCGTTCGACAGCGAAGAAGAGGCGGTGCGGATCGCCAATGACTCCCCCTACGGTCTAGCGGCGGCATTGCGCACCAAGGACGTTACACGCGCTCATCGCCTGGCGGATGCGCTTGAGGCCGGCGTGGTTTGGGTGAACGACCATCACCGCGCCGACATCGCATTCCCGTGGGGCGGGGTGAAGGATTCGGGCGTCGCGCGCGAGGGCGGGCTGGAATCGTTCGACTACTATTTCCACACCAAAGCCGTGATGGTGAACAAAAGCGCCGACCGTTTCGATTGGTTCGAAACGGAGATGCGCGATCTCCGCATGAACTAGAAGAAACGCAAATCCTGTAGAGGGAGAAAACCTATGCCTAAAACGCCACAATTAAGCGCCGCAGATCTCAATGGCGTCATCGCTTACATGCCGACGCCTGTGCGCACGGATATCGTTATCGACCGCAACACGAAGAATGCAGTCAATCTCGACGAAGCGGCGCGCGGCGCGGATCTTCTCGTGCGCGACGGCGCCAGCGCCATCGTGCTGAATGGCACGTTCGGTGAAATGGGATCTTTGACGCTGGACGAGATCATGGATTTCACGCGCGCTGTCGTTGAATCAGTCAAGGACCGCGTGCCGGTGTTTGCCGGCGCCACGACGCTGAACACTCGCGATACGCTGCATCGCGCGCGTATGTTCCGCGATATTGGCGCGCACGGCCTCAATCTCGGGCGCGGCATGCTTTCGGCGATGGGCGATCCGAACGTCGTGGCC
>JAUIJZ010000098.1 GCA_030430715.1 Alphaproteobacteria bacterium | reverse complement strand
CGGTTTTCGGCGATGGCGCCGACGAAATCGCGGAGCTCTTCTGGGTAGCCGGTGACGGCGTCTTCGTCCGGCGCGGGGAAGGTCCAGCCTTCCTTGCTTTCAATTTTTTCGACGATGTATTCGTCGGCGAAATATGCGCCAACGGGCGTGTAGGCTTGGCACATTGTATTTGGATTGATATTCGCGGTCGCTTGCGCGCGCGAACCGTGCGCCGTTAAAAAATTGCGGATGCCGCCAATGCGCGTATCGGTGGCGGTCAATTGCGCGATCGCCCCATCTTCAAAGCTGATGAGGATGGTCGCGAAATCCTCGACATCTTCCCAGCCGACAGTGACATGCTTGCGCTGTTCGCTCTTGAAAGCGTCTATTTTCGTGAGATTGGCGACTTGCGCAAATACAGAGACGGGCCGGATCGGCTTGCCGTTGCGCCGGCGTCCTTCCTCATATTTGAGGTGCAGCGCGCCGCCTATAGGATGAACGCAAAGGCGCAGCAATGAGCCGCCGCCGGCTGTACGCCAATGCATGGCGAATGGGCTGTGCGATCCCGAATGTGATTCCTCACCTTCAATCCGCAAAATGGCCGATTGGCTCGCCGCCATAAGCCGATCGACTTTGACGACGGGCGGCGCATAGACCCAGTTCTCGCCGTAGCAGAACGTCACGCCGGCGCGGCTCACGGCATCGCGCACCGCATTGATTTGCGCGGCGACGGCGTCGAGCATGCCTTGGCGTGGCGCATCGTGCGCAGTCCATTGATCGGCCGCGCCGGGTGGGCCGAAATAGCCGCCCAAAGGTTTCTCGCAAATGATGTGCTTGCCGTGCTCGGCCGCTTTCAGGATGAGCGGCACATGCAGGTGGTTGGGGACGCACAGATCGACCGCATCGATTTGCGGATCGCGCAGCATGTCTTCGATTGAGTCGAAGCGGCGCGGGATATTGAATTGCTTTGCCAGAGCGTCCGCACGCTCCGCGCTGCGTGCGACGATGCCGGAAACTTCGAAAGCCTCACCGTATACTTTGCGATAGCTGGCCAGGTGGAAATGCGCGGCGAACCCAGCGCCGATGATGCCGATACGAACGGGTTGGGGCATGCCGCTTCCTTTCTTAGTCACGCAGCGCCTTGCCCTTGGTTTCAGGCGCGAACAAGGCTGTCGTCAGGCCGACCAGGAATACCGCGCACATCACCATGGCCGAGTAGCGGAGCGGTAGCGGCGTTTCATACGCCGCAAAAACTTGCGTCGTGAGCGCGGCGGAAAGAAAGCTCCCTCCAGCGGCGGCAAAACGTCCGAGATTGTAGGCGAATGAAACGCCGGTACCGCGTACATTCGCGCCGAACAATTCAGGCAAGTAGATTGAGAAACCGGCGAACAGGCTGAGTTGCGCCGCGCCCATAAGCGGCATCATCCAATAGGCGTCGAGCGGCGTCTCCAGACGCCAATATACAAAAACCGTGACGATCAGCGCCGCCGTGAAAGCAATCAGGAATGCAGGGCGCCGGCCCATGCGGTCGGCGATAAAGGAGAAGGCGAACATGCCGAGCGCGCCTCCGATCATTTGCAGCAGATAAGCCCAGTTCTTCGCATTGGCGACTTGCGCGCCGACATCGCCGCCGCGCGCCGCATAGTACGAGGTAAAAACCGTATGCTGAAGATCGACGGCATATTCGCCAATGCCCCATAGCCCGACCACACCGGTGATCGCGAGCAAAGTTCCGAACAGAAGGCCGCGGCGATCCTCACGATTGGCGAAGAGTTGCCCGTATGATCCGAACCAGCTTTTCGGCAATGCGTTTGCTGCCTTGAGACGCAGCCAGGGATCGGATTCTTTCAGGAAAAAACCCGAAGCTACGGCAAGCAGCGCGGGGATGGCGCCGAGGGCAAAAAGCCAGCGCCAACTATCGTGCGCAGCAATCACGCCGTCGGCGGCAAGAGAGTCGACCCCCATCTTGGTAAGCGCCGCGCCGATATTGCCGACCGTCGAGAGCACTTGAAGCAGAGCCAGCATAGCTAAGCGTGCTGCCGCGGAGACGCTTTCAGCGATGATCGCCACCGCCAAGCCAAAGACGCCGCCAATGCCAAGCCCAGTCAGGAAACGCAGCGCGGCAAATTGATGTTCGTCGGCGCTCAAAGCGGTGAGGCCCGTGCCGACTGAATAGATGAGGATGGAAATGGTCAGCAGGCGCGAGCGGCCAAAGCGGTCGCCAAGCGAGCCGAAGATCAAGCCGCCAATGCCCCATCCGATGAGAAAGAGAGCGGTCACGATCTTGGCGTAGGCTTGTACGTCGAGCGCTTCCACGCCGGGCATTAGGTCGGTGAGCGCGGGAATGCGGGCGAGCGAAAAGATACGCTGATCAAGGTTGTCAAAGAGCCATGCGCCTCCGGCGACGGCAAAGACGAACCATTGATAGGGCGTGACAGTGCGCCACCAGGGCTCGGACCGGTCGGCTGTGGTGTCGCCGCCTCTCGGCGTCATGCTGTCCTCCCAGGCGGCCGATGCAGGTGTCCCGCACTGGCTCTAATTCTTGTACTGAAGCAGTCTGGGGCGGACGCCCAAATCAAGCTTTTGTCTTTTTATGCGTAGGGCGCTTCGGCGTCCCGCGCTGGAATGGCGCCGCGCCGGCGAATAACCCATGCTGCAAGCCGGTGCGCGATGGCGGAGGCGGTCGCAGGCGTTGCGCCATCAAGCCGCGCGTGCAAATAGCCCGCGTTAAATGCGTCGCCTGCGCCGCTCGTATCGACGACATCTTGCACCGGAGGGGCGGGTGAAGTGGCGCCGTCCGGCAGCAAACACCCATTCGCGCCGGTTTTGACGACAATCTCGCGCTTATCCGAACCGCTCCATAGGCGAATGACATCCGCCCCCGAAAGATCCGCTCCGCCTTCGATCTGGGCTTCGTCACTCAGCGTCGGCAAGCCAATGTCGCTAACGGCAATGGCGCGGTTTCGCCAAAGCTGGGCTTCCCCCTCATCGGCCCAGAGGCGTGAGCGATAATTGCCGTCGAAAACAATGCGCGCGCCGCGTGCGCGCGCGCGGGCGCAAAGGTCGAGCAGGGCGATGCGCGCATCTTCCGGCAGGATCGCCAGCGTGATGAGCGAAAACATGATGACGTCAGCGGAAACAGCGGCGTCCACGGCTTGCGCCGTTTCGGGTAAAGCGAACATGCGCCGCGCCGCGCTTTCGCCGCGCCAGTACGAGAACGTGCGCTCGCCCTCATTGTCGGTTGTGATGGCGTACAACCCCGGGAGACGCGTTGGGTCGGTGAGGATGAGGCTGAGATCCAACCCTTCGCTCGCCCAATCTTTCTTGAGGCGATCGCTAAACTGATCGGCGCCCAGCGCGGTGAAGTATTCTACGCGCCGTCCAAACCGCGCGAGATGGATTGCCGTGTTGAGCGTGTCGCCGCCATAGCCGAGACGTAATGCGCTATCGGCGCCGCTCAACTCAATCATCGCCTCGCCGATGACGCAGATACGCACCTACCAATTCCACATCGTGCCGTCTTCAAGCCGCGCGATGGGCAAGTAGGCGGGTTTGTATGGATATTTTGCGGCTTTCGCTTCGTCGATGTCGACGCCGTGGCCGATGCTGTCGCCCGGATAGAGGAAGCCCTCTTTAAAGCTATAGGCGTGCGGGAAAACGTCGTCCGTTTCCGGTGTGTGACGCATGTATTCCTGGATGCCGAAATTCGGAACCCAGGTGTCGAAATGCAGCGCTGCGCCCATGGTGACGGGCGAAAGATCGGTTGCGCCATGGCTGCCGGTGCGCACCTGATAGAGCGCGGCCAGATCGGCGATGCGGCGTAGATGCGTGATGCCGCCGGCGCGCACCACGGTGGTGCGGATATAGTCGATCAACTGGTTCTGGATCAGATCCTTGCAGTCCCAGATCGTGTTGAAAATCTCGCCTACCGCGAGGGGCGTCGTGGTGTGCTGGCGGATGAGGCGGAACGCTTCCTGGTTCTCCGCCGGCGTCATGTCTTCCAGCCAGAACAAGCTGCACGGTTCGAGCGCCTTGCCGAGCGCGGCGGCTTCGATGGGCGTGTAGCGGTGGTGGCCATCGTGCAGCAGGTGGTGATCGAAACCGTACTTGTCGCGCAATTGTTCGAACAATTTGGGCACGAAGTTGAGCGCCTTGCGCGTATCCCACACCGTCTCGCTGGGTAGGGCGGCGTCGGCCGGCTCGTAATACATCTTGCCACGGCCAACGCCGTAGGCATCCTTCAGTCCGGGCACGCCGGACTGCGCGCGAATGGCCTTGTAGCCCATTTCGATATAGCGGCCGACTTCATCCACGGTTTCGGCAAGGTCGCCGCCATTGGCGTGACCATAAACCATGACGCCTTCGCGGCTCTGGCCGCCAAGCAGGTCATAGAGCGGCATGTTGGCCGCCTTGGCTTTGATGTCCCACAGCGCGGTATCGACGGCAGAAATGGCCGACATCGTAACGGGGCCGCGCCGCCAATAGGCGCCGCGATAGAGGTATTGCCAGATATCTTCGATGCGGCGCGCATCGCGGCCGATCAGGCAGGGGACGACGTGATCCTCAAGGTAAGAAACAACCGCCTTTTCGCGTCCGTTCAAGGTCGCGTCGCCGATGCCGTGAAGTCCCTCATCGGTCATGATTTTGAGCGTCACAAAATTGCGTCCCGGGCACGTGACGATGACTTTCGCCGATTGAATTTTCATTGCCCGATACTTCCTCCGCTCTTCGGACCGCAGCCTTGACCTAGCCAAAGTGGCCTGTCAATATTGGTCTATCCAGTTAGAATATGGTGCCAGTATGAAGGCGCAGACGGGTAGGCGCAAAGGCGCCGCGGGGCCTACAGCGGAATCATCGACCCGCCCGCAAGATCGCCTCTATCAAGAAGTGGCGCGATCGCTTTTCAGGGATTTGGCCTCCGGCAAATACGCAATCGGCGATCGCTTGCCTGCTGAGCGGGAGCTTTCCGTTGAACTCGGCGTGAGCCGGCCCACGGTTCGCGAAGCCATTATTGCGCTGGAAGTTCAGGGTCTCGTGGAAGTGCGTGTCGGGGCCGGCGCCTACGTCAAACGCCTGCCGGGCGCCGACGATGCGCCGGGCTTCAATATTACCGCCTTCGAGCTGACGGAAGCGCGGCTCTTGTTCGAGGGCGAAGCCGCCGCCGCCGCCGCGCAGCACATTACCGAGGAAGAGCTCGATAATTTGGACCGATTGCTGGAAGAGATTTCGGTCGAGAATGCGCGCGAAGCCGTGACCGAAAACGCGGATCGCGATTTCCATTTGGCGATTGCCCGCGCGACCCGGAATTCGGCGGTGATCAAGATCATCGAAGACTTATGGAAATTGCGGTCGGCATCGCCGGCCTGCGCCGTCATGTATGAAAAGGCGCGCGCCGCGCGCGTGCGTCCTGTGGTGGAAGAACATGCGGCGGTTGTCGCGGCATTGCGTCAGCGCGATCCCGCGAGCGCGCGCGCCGCGATGCACGCGCATCTCGGCGCAGTGCAAGAGCATCTGCTTTTCGCAACCGAAGAAATGGCGATCGAGGAGACGCGGGCGGCCATGGCCGCGGCGCGTGCGCGATTTGCTAGAGTGAGCAGTACGTAAGTGGCAAGAGACCTTAGCCTGCATCCGGATCGCTTGTTTCCGGCCGACAAGGACGTGCGCGCGATCGCCCGGCGCCTCTATCAAGAGGTGGCGCATCTGCCGATCATCAGCCCGCACGGACACACTGACCCAGAATGGTTCGCCACGGACGCCCCATTTGCGAACGCGACCGAGCTGTTGATCAAGCCGGATCATTATGTGTTCCGCATGCTCTACAGCTTGGGTGTTTCGCTGCAGGGCCTGGGCATTGATGGAAAGAACGGCCCCAATACGACCGATCCGCGCGCGGCGTGGCGTTTGTTCGCCGAGCATTATTACGCCTTCCGGGGCACGCCGACGCGCATCTGGCTCGATTGGGTGTTCGCCGAAGTGTTCGGCCTCAAGGTGCGCCTGGATGGCGAGACCGCCGATCAATATTACGATGTGATCTCCGAAGCGCTGGCCACCGACGCATTCCGGCCGCGGGCGATGTTCGAGCGGTTCAACATCGAGCTGCTCGCCACGACGGAATCGCCGCTCGATCCGCTCAAGCACCATGACAAGATTCACAGCAGCGGCTGGAAGGGCCGGGTGATCACGGCTTTCCGGCCCGACCCCGTGGTCGATCCCGAGTTTGAAGGCTTCCGCGACAATCTCGGCACGCTCGCCGAGATGACGGGATGCGATACGTCGAGCTTCGCCGGCTACCTGGACGCGCTGCGTGATCGGCGCGCCTATTTCGCCAAGCGTGGCGCGACCTCAACCGATCACGGCCACCCGACCGCACGCACGGCGGATCTTTCGGGCGCCGAAAGCGCCGCGCTGTTCGCTAAGGTTTCCTCGGGCGCGTTTAGCGCGGACGAGGCGGAGCTGTTCCGTGCGCAGATGCTCACGGAGATGGCGAAGATGAGCCTGGACGATGGGCTCGTCATGCAGATCCATCCCGGTAGTTTCCGCAATCACAATGCTTGGCTGTTCGAGAATTACGGGCGCGACAAGGGCGCCGACATTCCGATGGCTACCGATTATGTGCACGGTCTGCGCCCGCTGCTGTCGCGCGTCGGCAACGAAGCCAAGCTAGCGATCATCGTCTTTACGTTGGACGAAACGGTATATGCGCGCGAACTGGCGCCGCTTGCGGGGCATTATCCGGCGCTGAAGCTCGGGCCCGCTTGGTGGTTCCATGACAGCCCCGAAGGGATGCGCCGCTTCCGTCACCAAATGACGGAGACGGCAGGCTTCTACAACACGGTTGGCTTCAACGACGACACGCGCGCCTTCTTCTCCATTCCCGCGCGTCATGATGTGGCGCGGCGCATTGATTGCGGCTTCCTTGCCGAGCTTGTCGCCGAGCATCGCATGGAAGAATGGGAAGCGGCCGAGCTTGCCGCCGACCTGACCTACAATCTCGCCAAGCGCGCTTACAAATTGTGAGATTGAACGCTCAGTCCAGCGCGCGTCTGCCTGCACTTGTGCGGCAGCCCGGCTATGATCGTGCAACGCAGGCCATTGGCGTTGTACACCTCGGCATCGGCGCGTTTCACCGCGCGCATCAGGCTGTTTACACCGACGATGCTATGGCGGCGGGCGACCGCAATTGGGCCATAGCGGGCGTATCGTTGCGTTCGCGTGCCGTGCGTGAGGCAATGGCGCCGCAGGATGGTCTTTACACGGTCAGCGAACGCGGCGCGGCGGGCGAAGCGATACGTCTTGTCGGCGCTGTGCGCGAAGTGATAGCGGCGCCGGATGCGCCTGATCGCGTGCTCGATCTTATGGCCGCGCCGACAACGCATGTCGTGACGCTGACGGTTTCCGAGAAAGGCTATGTGCGGGGCGCCGGCGGCGGACTCGATTTCGGCAATGCCGACATTGCCCATGATGCCAAGATGGAAGGGCCGCCGCGCACCATTTACGGCTATTTGGCGCAAGGCTTGAAGCGCCGCCGCGCGGAGGGATTGTCAGGCCTCACGATTTTGTCGTGCGACAATCTCGCGGAAAACAGCGCGCAACTTGCGGCGCTGCTCAATGCGTTTCTCGAAGCCCACGACGCCGAGCTTGGAAAATGGGCGGCCGATGCCTGTGCCTTTCCGTGCTCCATGGTCGATCGGATCGCGCCGGCGGTCACGCCAGCCGATCTCGATCACATCGCGGCGCGCCTTGGCATGCGCGACGAGGCGGCGGTCGTCACCGAACCTTTCAGACAATGGGTCATCGAAGACAAATTCGCTGGGCCGCGGCCGAAATGGGAGGCGGGCGGCGCCCAGCTTGTGGCGAATGTCTCCGCCTACGAGACCGCAAAGCTGCGCATGCTGAACGGCGCGCACTCGGCGCTGGCCTATTTGGGCCTCGCGCGCGGTCACGCGCATGTGCACGAAGCTATGCAGGATGCGGAATTGGCGCCGCTGGTGCGCCAATTGATGATCGACGCGGCGGCGAGCCTCGATGAGCGCGGCCCTGATCCCGAACCCTATGCAGCGCAGCTCGTGGAGCGTTTCTCCAATCCCGCGCTGCCGCACCGTCTGGCGCAGATCGCAATGGACGGGTCGCAAAAGGTGCCGCAGCGCTGGCTGGCGGTTCTGCGTGCGAACGTCGCCGCAGGGCGTTCGAGCGCCGCGCATTTGCGCGCGCTCGCCGCTTGGATCGATTACGTGAAGGGCGATGGGCACAAGGTCGAAGACCCGATGGCCTCCGAGCTTGCCGCGCTATGGCGCGCGCACGGCAAGGAGCGCATCGTCAGCGCGCTGATCGGCGAGGGCGGCATGTTCGCCCAGACTTGGACCGCGCCGGCGGACGTCATTACGTCCGTTACCGGCTTGCTCCGCGCCTAGTCTCTAGACGATCCCGGCCGCGCCAGAAGCCCGCGCGCGTTGCTGCGCCTTGATCGCGCGCCATTCAGACTGACGATAGAGCGCGATGGGATCGGCCGCGCCGCCTGCTTCAACGCGCGCCATCGCGACAAGCGGGCCAACGTCGAAATTGTAAGCGCGGCGCAGAACTTGGAACGCCCCCATGACGTCATTGTCGTGTTGAGCGGCGGTGAGGTGATCGCGATTGACCGCAAGCGCGCGCGCGAAACACGACGCAATTGCCTCGGCGCTGGAGAGCAGGCTTTCGATCGGATCGGTGACGTTGTGCGATTGGTCGATCATGTAAGCGGGGTTGAAGCCGCTTGGGTCACGCGCTTCGGCTTCGACCAATTCGTTGAAGACCAAGAAAAGCTGGTGCGGATTGATCGAGCCGGAATCGAGATCGTCGTCACCGTATTTGGAATCGTTGAAGTGGAAACCGCCGAGCTTACCGGCGGCGTCCAAGCGCGCGACGATCTGTTCGATATTCACGTTGGGCGCGTGGTGACCGAGATCGACAAGACATTGCGCTTTCGGGCCGAGCTTTTGCGCGGCCAGCAGGTTTGAGCCCCAATCGGAAATTACGGTGGAATAGAAGGCCGGTTCGAACATTTTGTGTTCGATCAGCATGCGCCAATCGCCGGGCAGGGCGGCGTAAATCTGTTGCGCGGAATCGAGATAGCGCTCGAAGGATTTTGTGAAGCTTTGCTGGCCGGGGAAATTTGTCCCGTCGCCGATCCATACCGTCAGCGCTTTCGAGCCGAGCTTGCGGCCCATTTCGATGCAATCGAGGTTGTGCTCGACGGCTTGCGCGCGCGTGGCCGCATCCGTGTGCGTGAGCGAGCCGTAACGATAGGAATGAGTCTGGTTCTTCTGGTCCTGGAATGTGTTGGAATTGACGGCGTCGAAGCCTAGGCCAAGCGTTGAAGCTTTATCTTTCAGCGCGGCCGGATCGTCGGTCCAGTCCCAGGGAAAGTGCGGCGACACGCGCGGCGTGTTGCGGCCGATCTGCTGGACGACGGCGCAATCTTCCAGCTTCTCGTCGATATTGGTCGGCTCCCCGGGGATCGGGAATTTGGCGAAGCGCGTGCCGCCCACGCCCGCGCCCCAGGTCGGCGTCGCAAGCTCAAGCGCTTTGACCCGCTGCTTCACGGCATCGGCGTCAACGCCATTGCGCTTCAGGCGGCGCTTGAGGTGATCGTAATCTTCCTCAAGCGCGTCGCGATGCGCCGCGTTGTGCGTGTCGATGAGGTCTTGTGAAATCGGCAGTTCAGCAGCCATCTGCGCCTCCCTTAGCGGACGAACGCTTGCGCGTTGCCCGCATCGACATTGATGACATTGCCGGTCGATTTCGCCGAGGCGTCGCCGGCGAAGAAGAGGACGGCTTCGGCGATGTCTTCCGGCAGCACGTTGCGCTTCAGCATGGAGCGCTGCTTGTAGTGCTCTTCCAGCTCGTCGCCGGAATCGATGCCGTAAGCAGCGGCGCGCTCCTTGCGCCAATCGCCGTCCCAGATGCGCGAGCCGCGAATGACGGCGTCGGGGTTGACCACGTTGACGCGGATGCCGCTCGACGCGCCTTCGAGCGCAAGGCAGCGCGCGAGGTGCAGCGAGGCGGCCTTGGCGGAGGCATAGGCGGAAGCGTTGGGCGTCGCCGCGAGCGCGTTCTTCGAGCCGATGAACACGATCGAACCGCCGGCTTTCTTCATCAGCGGGAAGGCGGCGCGCGCGGTGAGGAAGTAGCCCTCGGCCAGCACGTCATAATTCTTCCGCCACAGCGCGACCGTGGTTTCCTCGATCGGCGCCGAAGAGGCGAGGCCGGCATTGGCGACGACGATGTCGGCGCCGCCGAAAGCGCGCGCGGCGGTCGCGAAGGCGCTGGCGACTTGGGTCTCGTCGGTCACGTCG
The DNA here is from genome assembly GCA_030430715.1 of Alphaproteobacteria bacterium. Taxonomy (GTDB): domain Bacteria; phylum Pseudomonadota; class Alphaproteobacteria; order Caulobacterales; family Aquidulcibacteraceae; genus Vitreimonas. Next base: position 452 of record JAUIJZ010000098.1, on the reverse strand, counting down.
CAAACGGCGGAGGCGACGACGTCCTTGTTGAATTGCTTGGCGAAACGCTCGTGCGCCTGTTGCAGCGCTTCGGCGTCGCGGTCGAGCAATGCGACGCACGCACCCTCCGACAGCAAGCGCATGGCGACCGCGCCGCCGATGCCGCCGGCAGCGCCGGTGACGAGCGCGATCTTGCCGACCAGCGGTTTCGGCTTCGGCATGCGTTGCAGCTTGGCTTCTTCGAGCGCCCAATATTCGATGGCGAAGGCTTCGCTTTCGGGCAGGCCTTCATAGGCGCCGATGGCTTCGGCGCCGCGCATCACATTGATGGCGTTGGCGTAGAACTCGCCGGCCAGCCGCGCGGTGGTTTTGTCGCCTGCGAAGGTGATGCGCCCAACGCCGGGCACAAGCACGACCACGGGGTTGGGATCGCGCATGGCGGGATCGCCGGCTTTGGCGTTGCGCTGATAATA